>NZ_JBHUGH010000036.1:0-78510 GCF_042681825.1 Halodurantibacterium flavum | reverse complement strand
TGGACGGAAAGATCGAGATCGACCCCATGATCACCCATACCCTCAGCCTCGACGACATCAACAAGGGCTTCGACCTCATGCACAGGGGCGAAAGCATCAGATCCGTCGTCCTGTTCTGACAGAGGGCGTCAAGGAGGCAGGGTTTGAACGTGCTCACCAACGGTCGGGGCCTGAACCCGCGGGCTATCGTGACGGCGGCGGTCCTGCTGCTGTCGCCGGCCGCATCCATGGCGGGTTCCGGGCTTTCGCTCGTCGTCGGGGATGAAACGATGCGCGTTCCACAGGACCAGATCCTCTCGGTCACGCGACGGGTGGATGATCCGCCGGGCGTCGCCATCCTGCTGGACGCCGTGGCCGCGCGCGAACTCGCCGATCTGACGAACCGGCATGTTTTCGCGGATATGGCGATCATCGCCGGTGATGAGGAAATCGTCCGCGTCACGATCATGGCCCCTGTCCCGGATGGCGCTATCCTTTTGACCTTCGACACGCCGGAAAAAGCCGAAAAGACCGCCGAACGGCTTGCCCCGGCGCCGCGTTGAAACCTTCGCCACCCGTTACTGCACATTTCAAGGAGCCCCGATGGCCCGCGCCGGTATCCCCCTTCTCGCCGTCCTGATCGACGCCGACAATTCATCCCCGCAATGGGCAGAGGCGATCTTTGAGGAGATCGCAGCCCTGGGCGAAGCCTCGGTCCGCCGCATCTACGGCGATTTTTCCCGCCCGCAGATGAAGGGCTGGAACGACCGTTTGTCCGCGCTCGCGCTTGTGCCGCATCACCAGCCCGCAAATACGGTGGGCAAGAACGCGAGCGACATCGCCCTTGTCATCGACGCAATGGACATCCTTCATTCCGGGCGGTTCGACGGCTTCGTGCTCGTCTCATCGGACAGCGATTTCACCCGGCTTGCAAGCCGCATCCGCGAACAGGGCCTCGACGTCTACGGCATCGGGCAGCGCAAGACGCCCGAGGCCTTTCGCAAGGCCTGCAAGCGGTTCATCTTTGTCGAGAACCTGCTGGCCCCCGACACGCCCAAACCCGACGCGGACGCATCGCGCAAAGAGGCGTCAGCCGCCGCGATCCCGCTGATCGACGCCGCGATCCGGGGCATCGGAGGGGATGAGGACTGGTATTCGCTGGGCCAGGTCGGCCAGTTCATCACCGCCGCCGTGCCGGATTTCGATGCCCGCAGCTATGGCAGCGCCAAGCTGAGCGATCTTGTGGCAAAGACCGGCGCCTATGACCTGCGCCGTGGCGACGGCAACCAGATGCTCTTGCGCAAGAAAGCCTGAACGCCAGGGTCGCACGCGAAAGGGGGTGGCAAGCCACCCCCCTTCCCCGTTCTTGACCGGGATGCAGCGCGCCCGGACCCGTCAACCAGAGGCCCGGTCGCGCTGCTCGCCCCTGACATATGGGGATGATCGCCGCGCCCCTCGATCACGGCACGGTCAACTCGGTGAGAGTGCGCCGCTGCCGCAGGTGCGAGCGCGCCGCTGGCGCACAGGATCAGACGGTGCTAAGGGCGGACCATGGCCGATATCTTCCTCAAGACATTGCCCTTCTTCGCGCTGATCGGCCTCGGCTACTGGGCCGCGCGCCGCCGCTATTTCTCGGAAGAGGCCGCGGGCGCCCTGACCCGGTTCGTGTTTTTCTTTGCACTTTCGGCGATGCTTTTCAACTTTGCGGCACGCCTGTCACTGGCCGAGATCTTCAATGGATCTTTCGTCATGGCCTATCTTGCCGGCAGCCTGAGCGTCTACGTGCTGACCAGCATCGTCGCACGGCTGCGCGGCCTCCCGGCGGCGGAAGGCGCGGTCGAGGCGCAGGTCTCGGTCATCGGCAATACCGGCTTTCTGGGCGTGCCGATGCTGGTGATGCTGCTGGGCCCGCAGGCGACCGGCCCGGTCCTGATGGTGCTGGCCATCGATCTGATCGTGTTCTCCAGCCTGATCACCATCATCATCACCGCCTCGCGCCAACGGATTTCCCCGCGCATCTTCGGCAGCCTCGCGGTTGGCCTTTTGCGCAATCCGATGATCGTCTCGATGTCGCTGGGGCTTGCATGGTCCGCAACCGGCCAGCCCCTGCCCGGCCCGCTGGATGATTTCATGTCGATCCTCGGGGCCGCCGCAACGCCTGGCGCGCTGTTTGCCATCGGTGCCTCGCTCGCCTTTCGGTCGGGGGAACGGATGGAGGTCGCAGCCTGGCTTTCCTTCGCCAAGCTTGTCCTTCACCCGGCGGCGGTCGCGGTGGCGGCGCTTCTTGTCTTTCCGGTCGAGCGTGGGGCAGCGGGTGTGATGATTGCCGCCGCGGCGCTTCCGGTTGCCGGGAATGTCTATATGCTGGCGCAACATTACGGCGTCGCCCCGCAGCGCGTGTCGGCGTCGATCCTGATCTCGACCGCGGTCAGCATCCTGACCGTCTCGCTCGTAATCGCATGGGTCAGCACGTTCTGACCGAACGGAGGACGCGATGAAGACCATTTCCGAAAACCGCTGCTTTGGGGGGGTGCAAGGGGTTTACAGCCACGCCTCCGACGCCACCGGCTGCGACATGACCTTTGGCCTCTTTCTTCCGGATGAGGCGCAGTTCGGCCCTGTGCCGGTGCTATGGTATCTGTCGGGCCTGACCTGCACCCATGAAAATGCCATGGTCAAGGCCGGCGCACAGGCCTGGGCCGCCCAGCAGGGAATCGCGCTGGTCTTTCCCGACACCTCGCCGCGCGGGGACGTGGCGGCGGATGACGCGGCCTATGATCTGGGTCAGGGTGCGGGGTTCTACGTGAACGCGACCGAGACGCCCTGGGCGCCGCATTTCCGCATGTGGGATTACGTCACGACCGATCTGCCGCGCCTTCTTTTCGCGAATTTCGCGCTGGATGAGGAACGTCAGTCGATCACCGGCCATTCGATGGGCGGCCATGGCGCGCTGACGATCGCGATGGCGCTGCCGGACCGGTTCCGCTCGGTATCGGCCTTTGCGCCGATCGCGCATCCGACGGAATCGGAATGGGGACAGAAACAACTCGGCGCCTATCTGGGCGAGGATCGCGAGGGCTGGCGCCGCCATGACGCCACGATCCAGATGCGCGAACGCGGCTTTCCCGGCCCGGTGCTGATCGACCAGGGCGCGGCGGACCAGTTCCTCGACAAGCTGATGCCCGAGGCGCTGGCCGCCACGATGATGGCGCGCCGCCAGCCCGGGCAATTCCGGATGCAGGACGGCTATGACCACAGCTATTTCTTCGTGGCGTCCTTCATGGAAGATCACGTGACCTTCCACGCAGAGGCGCTCTACGCTTGAGCGTGATCTATGTCGATGCCGATGCCTGCCCCGTGAAGGCCGAGGCCGAGCGGGTCGCCACGCGCCACGGCCTGCGGCTGATCCTTGTCTCGAACGGGGGGCTGCGCCCCTCGCAGAACCCGCTGGTCGAGACGGTGTTCGTCGCGCAGGGGGCGGATGTCGCCGACATGTGGATCGCCGACCGGGCGGCGGCGGGCGACGTGGTGGTCACGACGGATATACCGCTGGCGGCGCGCTGCGTCGCCGCCGGCGCGCGGGTCGTCAAACCGAACGGAGAGGTTCTGGGCCAGGCCAATATCGGCACCGCCCTTGCCACCCGCGACCTGATGACAGACTTGCGCGCCGCCGATCCGTTCCGCCAGGGCAGCGGCAGGGCCTTTACAAAGGCCGACCGGTCCCGTTTCCTCGATGCGCTGGAACGCGAGGTCCAGCGGGCAAAACGTGAGGCTGGATGATGGAGATGATCGGACCGGAGGCCGAGGTCCTTCTGAGCTGGGAGGGGTTGACGCAGGCGCTGGCCGCGGGTCACGACCTGCCCCGGGCCAAGATCGAGGATATCTTTCTCTACCGCGATCCGGACACGCTCTTGTCGCGCGCGGCGTGGATCGACGGCATGGGCCTTGCGGTCAAGTCGGCGACGGTCTTTCCGGGCAACCCCGCGCAGGGCAAGCCGATGGTCAATGGCGCGGTCAACCTCTACAGCGACCGGACCGGAGAGCTGGAGGCCATCGTCGATTTCCACCTCGTGACCAAGTGGAAGACCGCCGGCGACAGCCTGCTTGCCGCGAGCCGTCTTGCGCGCCCCGACAGCCGCCGCATCACCATCGTGGGTGCCGGCACCGTCGCAAGATCCATGATCGAGGCCTATTCCAGCCTGTTCCCCGATGCCGAATTCACGGTCTGGAGCCGCAACAGCCAATCCGCGCGCGCGCTTGCCGGCCCCCGCATCACCCCTGCGACCGATCTGGAGGGCGCGGTGCGCAGCGCCTGCATCATCTGCACCGCCACGATGACGACCGAGCCGCTGGTGCGGGGCGAGTGGCTGCAGCCGGGGCAGCATCTGGACCTGATCGGCGCCTATCGCCCCGACATGCGCGAAGTCGATGACGAGGCCCTGCGGCGGGCGCGGATCTTTGTCGACAGCCGCGCAACCACCCTCGACCATATCGGCGAGCTGAAGATCCCGCTTGCCGCCGGCGTCATTGCCCGCGACGACATCGTGGCGGATTTCTACGATCTGGCGACGGGCCGTTTTGCCCGGCAGAGCGACGATGACATCACCATCGCCAAGAACGGCGGCGGCGCGCATCTTGATCTGATGACGTCGCGCTACATCCTTGGCCGCTGGCGCGGGCGGGCGGGCTGAACCCTTCCGGAAATTTCCGCTCGAAACTTCGACCCTCTCCGCCTATCACTCCGCCGTTCACAGCGTGTTGGGATCAAGCATGAAACAGGCCAGTCCGCTTCCTCACTACCTTGTGCAGCGCTATCAGGGCTGGAAGGCCACGTCCTACGCCGGCAACAAGGCCTGGTATCGCCGCCTGGCCGAGGACGGGCAGCACCCGCGCGCCATGGTGATTTCCTGTTGCGACAGCCGGGTGCATGTGACCTCGATCTTCGGCGCGGATCAGGGAGAGTTCTTTATCCACCGCAACATCGCGAACCTCGTGCCGCCCTATACGCCCGACGGCGACCACCACGGCACATCGGCGGCGGTGGAATATGCGGTGACCGTCCTGCGCGTCGCGCATGTCGTGGTCCTGGGTCATTCAAGCTGCGGCGGGGTCAAGGGCTGTTTCGACATGTGTTCGGGCCGCGCGCCCGAGCTTGAGGAAAAGACCAGCTTCATCGGGCGCTGGATGGAGATCCTGCGCGGCGGCTATGAACGGACGGCCCATGTGCAGGATGACGATCTGCGCATCAAGGCGCTGGAAAAAGAGGCCGTTCTCGTGTCACTTGAGAACCTGATGACCTTCCCCTTCGTGCGCGATGCCGTCGAGGGAGAGTTTCTGACGCTGCACGGGCTCTGGAACGATATCGGCAGTGGCGGGCTGGAACAGTATGATGCCGCCTCGGGGACATTCCAGGCAATCTGAAGGGTGCGCGATGGAAAATATCCTGTCTCTGGCCGGGCAGAACCTGATTTCGCCGATCATCCTGTCCTTCGCGCTGGGGCTCGGCGCGGCGCTCGCGCGATCTGACCTGACGATCCCCGAGGCTGCTGCCAAGGCGATGTCGATCTATCTGCTCTTTGCCATCGGCTTCAAGGGCGGGGTCAGCGTGTCCGAACACGGCGTGGATCTGGGCCTTGTAACCACGATGATCGCGGGTGTGATCCTGTCGGCGGCGATCCCCTTTGCGGCCTTCGCCCTGCTGCGGGTGATGACACGCATGTCGGTGGTGGATGCCGCGGCCGTGTCTGCGCATTACGGCTCGATCTCCATCGTGACCTTCGTCGCGGGCAACTCGGTCCTGACCAGTCAGGGCATCGGGTTCGAGGGCTACATGGTCGCCGTCGCCGCCGCGATGGAGGCGCCCGCGATCCTCTCGGCTCTGTGGCTCGTGTCGCGGCAGGGCGGCGGCGGACGGATGGACGCGCATCTGTGGCGGGAAATCCTGCTCAACGCGTCGATCGTGCTGCTGATCGGGTCGTTCCTGATCGGCTGGGCAACCGGTCCGCGCGGCATGGCCGAGATCCAGGCGTTCATCGTGGCGCCGTTCAAGGGGGTGCTTTGCCTCTTTCTGCTGGACATGGGGCTGGTGGCAGGGCGGGGCCTGCGCGGCAGCCGGGGCGTCCTGTCGGCGGGTGCGCTCGGTTTCGGGGTGCTGATGCCGGTGATCGGCGCGGCCCTTGGCCTGATCGCGGGGATGATCCTGGGGCTTTCGCCGGGCGGCACGGTGCTTTTGATGACGATGGCGGCTTCGGCCTCTTACATCGCTGTGCCCGCGGCAATGCGTGTGGCCCTGCCCGAGGCGAACCCGGCCATCTACCTGACCCTCGCGCTTGGGGTGACCTTTCCCTTCAATTTGACGTTGGGCATCCCGCTATATCTGGCGGCTGCGACCTATCTGATCGGGGGCTGACATGCAGACACACAAGGCAAAGCGGGTCGAGATCATCATCGAGGCGGTGATGGAGCGCCGCCTGACTGAGGTCCTGACCGAGGCCGGCGTCACCGGCTTTACGGTTCTGCCGGTCAGCGGCGGGTCCGGGCGGTCCGGCCGCTGGAGCCGCGACGGACAGGTCAGCCGCGCGGGCGGCATGGTCGCGGTCGTCTGCCTGATCCGTCCGGAACGGGTCGAGCCGCTGCTGCAGGCCGCCTTCGGGGTGGTCGAACGCCATATCGGCGTCGTGAGCGTGACCGACTGCGAAGTGATGCGGGCCGAACGCTTCTGACGAAAAAGCCCGGACAGGATGCCCGGGCTTTTCCATGAATGCGGCTACTCAGGCCCGCATCAGCCCTTTTTCAGGCAGCGATTGCCCAGCGTTTCCGCGATCTGGACCGCGTTCAGCGCGGCGCCCTTGCGCAGGTTGTCGGACACGCACCACATGTTCAGCCCGTTCTCGATCGTGCTGTCGGTGCGGATGCGGCTGATGAAGGTCGCATAGTCGCCGACACATTCGATCGGCGTGACGTAGCCACCCGGTTCGCGCTTGTCGATCACCATGATGCCCGGGGCCTCTCGCAGGATGTCGCGGGCCTCGTCCTCGTCGAGGAAATCTTCGAACTCGATGTTCAGCGCCTCGGAATGGCCGACAAAGACGGGAACGCGCACGCAGGTCGCCGTGACCTTGATCGACGGATCGAGGATCTTCTTGGTCTCGACCACCATCTTCCATTCTTCCTTGGTCGTCCCGTCTTCCATGAAGACGTCGATCTGGGGAATGACGTTGAAGGCGATCTGCTTCTGGAATTTGCTCGGCGGCACTTCCTGCGTCGGGTTGTAGACCGCCTTGGTCTGGTCCCAAAGCTCGTCCATGCCTTCCTTGCCGGCGCCGGAAACCGACTGATAGGTGCTGACGACCACACGCTTGATCCGCGCCCGGTCGTGCAGCGGCTTCAGCGCCACGACCATCTGCGCGGTCGAGCAATTGGGGTTCGCAATGATCATCTTGTTGCGATAGCCATCGACCGCCTCTGGGTTCACCTCGGGCACGACCAGCGGGATCTCGGGGTCGTAGCGATAGAGCGAGGAATTGTCGATCACCACGCAGCCCGCCGCGGCGGCACGCGGCGCATAGGTCTTTGTCGCATCGGACCCGATGGCAAACAGCGCGATGTCCCAGCCGGTAAAGTCGAACTGTTCCAGATCCTTGGTCGTCAGGGTCTTGTCACCAAAGCTGACCTCGGTGCCCAGCGACCGGCGCGAAGCCAGTGCCACGATCTCATCCACCGGAAACTGGCGCTCGGCCAGAATGTTCAGCATCTCGCGGCCCACATTCCCCGTGGCACCCGCGACGACGACCCTGTAGCCCATCGGACCCTCCTTTGTGTCATAGGACAGCGCCAGATAACGCAAGGGGGCCTTGCGGGAAAGCGGTATTTCCCTAAGGCCGCCGGTCCTCGCTGAAGAAATAGATCACAAGGCCCGTGGCAAGCGCCGCGGCAAAGAACAGAAAGAGCGCCTGATACGCGCCGCTGCCCGCGCCACCCGCCGCGGCATGCACCCGCCCGCTGACCATCTGCAGAAGGCCAACGCCGCCGATGGAAAAGAGGTTCAGAAGCGTGACGCCCCGCCCCAGAAGATGCGGCGGCACGAAACTGCGGCCATGGGCCATGATCGCGGGAAAGGACGCCCCGAAAAAGCCCACCGCCGCCAGCAGCGCGACCGAGCCCCAGTAATCGCCGGCCGGCCGCAGGACCAGCACGACCAGACAGCACAGCCCCAGCAGGTTGCCGCCAAAGACGCCCCATTTCCGGCTGCCCAGCAGCCGGTCCAGCGGCCCATAGGCGAAACTGCCAGCGATCATCGCAAGGCCCATCACCAGCGTCGCCTGCCCGATATCGGTCGGCAGTGCGCCGAATACCTCTTCCAGATAGGGGCCGACCCAAAGCCCCCGCAGCCCGGCCGAGGGCGCATAGGCCACGAGCAGCATCGGCAGCACGAACCAGAGCGCCCGCATCCGCAAAAGATCCAGAAGCGATCCGCGCGCCCCCGTTCCCTCTGCCCCGCTGTCGGGCTGCCTTGGCAGGTCCGGAAGGACAAGCGCGATGGCTGTCGCCACGGCCAGCGTTATCACCGCAAGCGCCCAGATCGTTTCGCGCCAGCCAAAGGCGGTCACTGCCCAGGCAAGCGGCAGCGCGCTCACGATATTTCCGATCGAGCCGATGCCGATCACCAGCCCCGCCAGGGTGCCAAAGACGGCCGGCGGATAGACGCGGGCAAAGATGTAATAGGACGCCATGAGGACCGGCGCACAGCCAAGGCCGATCAGCATCATGGCAAGGTTGATCGCCATCGGGCCCTGCGCCAGCGCCAGAACCGCCGCGCCACCCGCCCCGCCGATGCCCAGCAGCACGGCCGATGTCAGCCGTGGCCCCACCTGGTCAAGGGCGACGCCGATGGGGATCTGCGCCAGCGCGAAGACCAGAAACCAGAGGCCCGAGGCGCGGGCAAGATCCTCGGCCCCCACCCCCGGAAGCGCCTGCAGTTCGGGCGCCAGAACGGCCAGAAACGCACGATAAAACTGGCTCAGCACATAGCCGAGCACCAGAAACACAAATCCGGCCTTCATGATCCCCCCGTCCCCTTGCGCGCAACCTGCCCCGGCGGCGCGGCAGGCGCAAGAGAGCGGCAGGATCAGAGAAAGCTTTGCGGGTCGATATCCACCATGAGCCGCAGGTTCGCGGGCTGTCGCACCTGCGCCAGCCAGCGGGCAATCGCCGCCTGGAGGGGCACGGCGCGATCCGCCTTGACCAGAAGCCGCACCCTGTGGCGCCCGCGCACCCGCGCGATCGGCGCCGGTGCCGGACCGAAAAGCTGCGCCCCCACGGCCCGAAGCGGCCCGTCAGCCCGTGCGAGCGCAAGACCGAAATCGAACACCTCCTGCACATCCGGCGAAGAGAGGATGATCCCCGCCATCCGGCCAAAGGGCGGCGCGCCGGCCTGCCGCCGCTCTTCGGCCTCGGCCCGCCAGAATTCCTCTTCGTCGCCGCCAAGGATCGCCCGGATCACCGGATGTTCCGGCTGGCAGGTCTGCAGCAGCGCCAGACCCTTGCGTTCGGCGCGCCCTGCCCGCCCCGCCACCTGCCGCATCAGCTGGAACGTCCGTTCCGCCGCGCGCATATCCGATCCCTGCAACCCCAGGTCGGCGTCGATCACCCCCACCAGTGTGAGCAGCGGAAAGTTGTGCCCCTTGGCCACAAGCTGCGTGCCGATGATGATATCGGCCTCGCCCCCGGCAATCGCCTCGATCTGCGCCTTGAGTGCCCGGGCCGATCCGAAGAGATCCGATGACAGCACGGCGACCCGCGCATCAGGGAAAAGCGACGCCGTCTCTTCGGCCAGACGCTCCACCCCCGGACCCACGGCGGCAAGCCGGCCTTCGACACCGCAAGAGGGGCAAACCGACGGCAAGGGCTTGGTCGCGCCGCATTGGTGGCACATCAGGCGCTTCTGGAACCTGTGCTCGACCATGCGCGCATCGCAATCGTCGCAGCCGACCTGATGCCCGCAGGCGCGGCAGATCGTGACGGGCGCATAGCCCCGCCGGTTGAGGAAAAAGAGCACCTGTTCCCCGCGCGCGACGGTCTGGCGGGCGGCCTCGGCCAGGGCGCCGGAAATCCAGCGATCCCCGGGCAGCCCGGCATCGCGCAGGTCGATCGCGCGCATCTCCGGCAGGTCGGATGTGCCGAACCGGGATGAGAGGGTCAGGCGCGCATATTTGCCCGTCTCGCCATTCACCCAGCTTTCGAGGCTCGGCGTCGCCGACGCGAGGATCACCTGCGCCCCGCAAAGCGAGGCACGCAACACCGCCATGTCCCGCGCGTTGTAGCAGACGCCGTCTTCCTGCTTGTACGAGGTGTCATGTTCTTCATCGACGACGATGAGGCCAAGATCACGGAACGGCAGGAACAGGGCCGACCGCGCCCCCACCACGAACTGCGCCCCGCCCGCGCCCACCATTCGCCAGAGCCGCCGCCGCTCGGTCATCGTGATGCCGGAATGCCATTCGGCCGGGCGCGCGCCGAACCGGACCTCGACCCGCGAGAGGAACTCGGCGGTCAGCGCGATTTCGGGCAAGAGCACCAGCGCCTGACGCCCCTGCCGCAGACATTCCGCCACCGCCTCCAGATAGACCTCGGTCTTGCCCGACCCCGTCACCCCCTTCAGAAGCGTCGTGCCATAGCTGCCGCCCCGCAGCGCCGCGCACAGGGATGCGGCAGCCGCGGCCTGATCGTCGGCCAGCGGCTTGCCCGGCAGGTCGGGCGACAGCGGCGGATAGGGCAGGTCGCGCGGCGCCTCTTCCTCGCGCAGGGCGCCGGACTTGGCCAGCCCGTGGATGACGGGGGGCGTCACCCCTGCGGCCTCGGCCAGCTCTGACAAGGTAAAGGCAAGGCCGCCGAACTCCTCCATCACCGCCAGAACCCGGCTGCGCGCATCGGTCAGCCGGGCGGGAGTGCCCTCGCCCAGCCGGTAGACGCGCCGCAATGCCGGCGGATCGCCCAGGCCCGGCGCGCGCAGCGCGAGGCGCAACATCTGCGGCAGCGGCGTCAGGGTGTAATCGGCGGCGCGTTGCAGAAACTGCCGCAGTTCATCCCGCATCGGCGCCGCATCCAGAACCCGGGACACATGGCGCAGGCGGGCGGCGTCGAAATCGCCCGCCCCCGGGCCCCAGACCACGCCCTGAACCCGGCGCGGCCCGAGCGGAACCTCGACAAAGTCACCGGTCCCGCACCCGCCCGGGGGCGCGAGATAGTCGAGCACCTTGCCCAGCGGCTGGGTGGTCAGGACGCCGACGCGGGCGCCCTCGGGGAATTCGGCGTCATTCATGGCGCATAGGTAGACACGGCTCTGCATCCTGCACAACCGCAGCAATCGAGGCTTCATACCGCGCACGCAATCGGTTAATACTCGGGTCCAGCGCAAACCCAGGGAAGAGCTTTCATGAAATTCTTCGTCGATACCGCGGATGTGGCGGCCATCCAGGAACTCTACGACCTCGGCATGGTCGACGGGGTGACGACCAACCCTTCGCTGATCCTCAAGTCGGGACGCAATATCCTTGAGGTAACCAAGGAGATCTGTGACATCGTCCCCGGCCCCATCTCGGCCGAGGTCGTGGCGCTCCAGTCCGATGACATGATCGCCGAGGGGCGCAAGCTGGCGCAGATCGCGCCGAACATCACCGTCAAGCTGCCGCTGACCTGGGACGGGCTGCGGGCCTGCAAGGTGCTGTCGGACGAAGGCCATATGGTCAACGTCACGCTGTGCTTTTCCGCCAATCAGGCGCTTCTGGCGGCCAAGGCGGGCGCGACGTTCATCTCGCCCTTCATCGGGCGTCTGGATGACATCAACCTCGACGGGACCGAACTGATCGCCGATATCCGCACGATCTATGACAATTACGGGTTCGAGACGCAGATCCTTGCCGCGTCGA
The DNA here is from genome assembly GCF_042681825.1 of Halodurantibacterium flavum. Taxonomy (NCBI): domain Bacteria; kingdom Pseudomonadati; phylum Pseudomonadota; class Alphaproteobacteria; order Rhodobacterales; family Paracoccaceae; genus Halodurantibacterium; species Halodurantibacterium flavum. The sequence continues at coordinate 66,604 of NZ_JBHUGH010000036.1, read as the reverse complement.
TCCGCACCATAGCCCATGTGACCGAGGTCGCGCGTATCGGCGCCGATGTCATGACCGCCCCGCCCGAGGTGATCCGCAAGCTCGCCTATCATCCGCTGACGGATGCGGGGCTTGAGACCTTCATGAAGGACTGGGCGAAGACGGGGCAAAAGATCCTCTGAACCCGGCTCGCAGCGCAGCCGAACAAAAAAAACGAGCAGACAGATGGCAGATGGCGCAGCCCTGAACGACGACCTGAGGAACCGCATCCTGGCCCGGCCCGATGCAGTTCTGGACGATCCCGATGTGATGCGGGCGCTCATCTCGGCGAATGAACGCGGTATGGGCAGCAATATCGTTGACCTGCGCGGCATCGCGATGCAACGGCTGGAAGAACGGCTCGACCGGCTGGAAGACACCCACCGGTCGGTCATCGCGGCGGCCTATGACAATCTGGCGGGCACGAACCAGATCCACCGGGCGATCCTGCGGATGCTCGACCCGTCGGGGTTCGAGGCCTTCCTTGGCAACCTCAGCACTGAAGTCGCGGATATCCTGCGGGTGGATCAGGTGCGGCTGGTCCTCGAACGGCCGCGCCCTGGTCCCGATGATCCGGTCCTGCGGCGGCTGGGCGATGTGCTCTGCACCGCCGAACCGGGCTTCGTGAACTTCTACATCACCGGCGGGCGCAACGTGCCCGCGCGAACGGTGACGCTCCGCCAAGGCGGGTTTTCCCCCGAAATGGTCTATGGCGAAACCGACAGCGACATCCGGTCCGAAGCGCTGATGAAGCTCGATCTCGGCGAGGGGCGCCTGCCCGGCCTTCTGGTCATGGGGTCCGAGGACCCCAGGCTTTTCAAGCCGAGCCAGGGGACCGAGCTCCTCACCTTCTTTGCCGGCGTCTTTGAACGCGCACTTGGCCGCTGGCTGGGATGAGCCTTGATCTGCCGCCCCTGATACGCGACCGCCTGCAGGACTGGCAGGCGGGGCTACGGGCGCTGGACGGGGCGTCGAAAAGCACCATAACGGCGTACGGTGCCGATGTGGCGGGCTTCCTCGCCTTCCTTGCGCGGCATTGGGGCGAATCGCCGGTGCCGCGCCGGCTGGCCGCGATCACGGCGACCGACCTGCGGGCCTGGATGGCGCATGAACGGGGGCGCGGCATCTCGGCGCGGTCGCTGGCGCGGGAACTTTCCTCGGTGAAATCCTTCTGGCGCTGGCTGGCAGAGCGTGAGGGCTTCGACCCTACGGTCGTCCTGTCCGCGCGCAATCCGCGGTTCCGCACCCCCCTGCCCCGCCCACTGGCCGAGGATGCCGCGCGCGAGGTTCTCTCGGTCGTGGGGCACCAGCATGAAACCCCGTGGATCGCCGCGCGGGACGTGGCCGTGGTGACGCTGCTTTACGGCTGCGGCCTGCGGATCTCCGAGGCGCTGGCGCTGCGGGGCTCTGACCACCCCCTGCCCGAAGTTCTGCGCGTGCGCGGCAAGGGCGGGCGCGAACGCCTCGTCCCCGTGCTTTCCGCCGCGCGAGAGGCCGTTGCCGCCTATGCGCGCCTTTGCCCGATGGACCTGACGGCGGAGGGGCCGCTCTTTCGCGGGGCGCGGGGCAAGGCGCTCAATCCCCGTCTGATCGCCAAGGCGATGGAGCGGGCGCGGATGCAGCTGGGCCTGCCCCGGACGGCGACGCCCCATGCCCTGCGCCATTCGTTTGCGACGCATCTTCTGTCGGCAGGGGGCGACCTGCGGGCCATTCAGGAACTTCTGGGGCACGCGTCGCTTTCCACGACACAGATCTACACCGGTGTGGACACCGCCCGCCTGCTCGAAGTCTATGACCGCACCCACCCCCATGCGTGACGGCACGGACGGGTTGCGAAAACGACCCAATTCAGACATGACGATGGCATGACGAAAGCGACCCAAGCCTATCTAGTCCACGCCCTTACCGCCAGCGGTGCGGTTTTCGCCATGCTTGCCATGCTGGCGGCGGTCGAACGCAACTGGGCCCTGATGTTCCTCTGGCTTGTGGTGGCCTTTATCGTCGACGGCATCGACGGCCCGCTGGCGCGCCGCTACGACGTGAAAAAGAACGCGCCGATCGTCGACGGGGTGCTGCTCGATCTGGTGATCGACTACCTGACCTATGTGTTCATTCCTGCCTATGCGCTCTTCAAGTCTGGGCTTTTGCCGGGCTGGCCGGGCTGGATCGTCATCATCGTCATCACCTTTACCAGCGCGCTCTATTTCGCCGATACCCGGATGAAGACGCGCGACAATTCCTTTTCCGGCTTTCCGGCCTGCTGGAACATGGTCGCGGTGGTGATCTTTGCACTGCGGCCCGATTTCCTTGTGACACTGGTGATCGTGGTCGTCCTGGCGGTGGCGATGCTCATGCCGCTCAAGTTCGTGCATCCGATGCGGACCAAGCGGTGGCGGTCGGTCACGATGCCGATGGCAGTGGCCTGGACGGTCTTTGCGGGCTGGGCGGCCTGGGTGAACTTTCACCCCCAAAGCTGGGCGCATTGGGGGCTGATCGTGACCTCGGTCTATCTGATCTTTGCCGGTATCGCGCAGCAGGTCATCCCGCCGCGGCGCACAAGCCCCCGGATTGGCGGCTGACCACATCCTGACGGGGCATATTGTGGCCCTGCGCGGGGCGCAGTATAAGCCGCGCATGGCTTTCCGGTTCGGCATCATCATCCGAATTACCGGCCCGGCGATCTGAACGCTTTCAGTCGCCGGGACAAGGCGCCTGAGCCTTTCGCGCCGCCCCTTCCCTGCATGACCGACATCCGAAGGACCGCATCCGATGTGCGCCGACACGCCCGACTACAAAGACACGATCTTCCTGCCCGAAACCGAGTTCCCGATGCGCGCGGGCCTGCCCCAGCGTGAACCCGAATGGCTGGCGCGCTGGGAACGGATCGGCGTCTACGACCGCCTGCGCGAAAAGGAGGGCCGCGCCCCCTTTACCCTGCATGACGGCCCCCCCTATGCGAACGGGCACCTGCATATCGGCCACGCGCTGAACAAGATCCTCAAGGACATGGTGGTCCGCAGCCAGCAGATGATGGGCCGCGATGCGCGCTATGTTCCCGGCTGGGACTGCCACGGCCTGCCGATCGAATGGAAGATCGAGGAACAGTATCGCACCCGCGGTCTTAACAAGGATGAGGTCGACGTGGTCGACTTCCGGCAGGAATGCCGCAAGTTCGCCGAAGGCTGGATCGACATCCAGCGCGAGGAGTTCAAGCGTCTGGGCGTGACGGGCAAGTGGGAAAAGCCCTATGTCACGATGGATTATCACGCCGAGGCGGTGATCGCGGAAGAGTTCATGAAGTTCCTCATGAACGGCACGCTCTATCAGGGATCGAAGCCCGTGATGTGGTCGCCGGTGGAAAAGACCGCGCTGGCCGAGGCCGAGGTGGAATATCACGACCACACCAGCCATACGATCTCGGTGCGGTTTCTTGTCCAAGGCAGCAACTGGATGCCACCGCTGGTTTCGTCAGAAGATCCCGGCACAATGACGCCAGAGTGGGCGCGCATTCAGGAAGAGCTGAAGGGTGTGAGCGTCGTCATCTGGACCACGACCCCCTGGACCATTCCGCAGAACCGCGCCGTCTGCTTCAACCCCGAAATCGCCTATGGCCTTTATGAGGTCGGATCGGTCGGGGAAAACAGCACCGCCCGCCCGAGTGAGCGTCTGGTCATCGCGGACAATCTCGCCGAGACGATCTTCAAATCCGCCCGGGTGGTGGATTACACGCGGCTCCGGCAGGTAGAGGCAAACGAACTTGCCGGGCTCACCCTCGCGCACCCGTTCCGGAACCTCGATGGCGCCAACGGTGAATGGGATTTCGGCGTCCCCATGCTGCCGGGCGATCATGTCACCGACGATGCCGGCACGGGCTTTGTCCATACCGCGCCAAGCCACGGCGATGACGACTATCAGATCGGGCTGAAATACAACCTGCCCATGACCTGGAACGTGATGGAGGATGGCAGCTATCGCGCCGACCTGCCGCTCTTCGGTGGCCAGCAGATCATCACGCCCGAGGGCAAGGAAGGTCCTGCCAATGTCAGCGTCATCAAGGCCCTGCACAGGGCGGGGGCGCTCTTTGCCAAGGGCAAGATCAAGCATTCCTACCCGCATAGCTGGCGGTCCAAGGCGCCGCTGATCTATCGCAACACGCCGCAATGGTTCGTGGCGATCGACCGGCCCGTGGGCGACGGGCAGGACGATTATGGCACCACGATCCGGCAACGCGCGCTGACCTCGATCGACCAGCTTGTGACCTGGACGCCCAGGACCGGGCGCAACCGGCTTTATTCGATGATCGAGGCACGGCCCGACTGGGTCCTGTCGCGGCAGCGGGCGTGGGGCGTGCCGCTGACCTGCTTCGTCAAACGCGGCGCCAAGCCCACCGACCCGGATTTCCTGCTGCGCGATCCGGCCGTGAATGCCCGCATCCGCGATGCGTTCGAGGCCGAGGGCGCCGATTGCTGGTATGTCGCGGGGGCCAAGGAGCGCTTTCTGGGCGGGCTGCACGACCCCGAGGCCTACGATCAGGTATTCGACATCCTCGACGTCTGGTTCGACAGCGGATCGACCCATGCCTTCGTGCTGCGCGACCGGGAGGATGGCAGCGCCGACGGTATCGCCGACCTTTACCTTGAGGGCACCGACCAGCATCGCGGATGGTTCCATTCCTCGATGCTGCAGGCCTGCGGGACCAAGGGGCGGGCGCCCTATCGGGGTGTGCTGACCCACGGCTTCACGCTGGACGAAAAGGGCATGAAGATGTCCAAGTCGCTCGGCAACACCATCGCGCCGGAACAGGTCGTCAAGGAATATGGCGCCGACATCCTGCGGCTCTGGGTGGCGCAGTCGGACTATACCGTCGACCTGCGCATCGGGAAGGAGATCCTGAAGGGCGTCGCCGACAGCTATCGCCGGCTGCGCAACACGATGCGCTTCCTCCTGGGCAACCTCAAGGGCTGGGACGCGTCCGAGGCCGTCGCGCCCACCGAGATGCCGGAACTGGAGCGCTGGGTCCTGCACCGGTTGGCGGAACTGGATACCGAGGTGCGGCGGGGCTATGCCGCCTATGACTTCCAGGGTGTGTTCCAGAAGCTCTTCAACTTCTGCACCGCCGATCTGTCGTCCTTCTATTTCGACATCCGCAAGGACGCGCTGTACTGCGATGCACCCGACAGTCTGCGTCGCCGCAGCGCGCGGACGGTGCTTGACCTTCTGTTCCACCGGCTGACGACCTGGCTCGCGCCGATCCTTGTCTTCACCGCCGAGGATGTGTGGCTGTCGCGTTTTCCGTGGGACGAAGGGTCGGTGCATCTGGAGGACATGCCGCTGACCCCCGCCGACTGGCTGGATGAACCGCTGGCGCAGAAATGGGCGGCCGTGCGGCAGGTGCGGCGGGCCGTGACGGCAGCGCTCGAGGTGCAGCGCACCGCCAAGGCCATCGGCGCGAGCCTGGAGGCCGCGCCCGTCGTGCATGTCGGGGATGAGGCCGCGCTGGCCGCGCTCCGCGGGCTCGATTTCGCCGATATCTGCATCACCTCGGATATCGTGGTGACCGGCGACCCGATCCCGTCAGAGGCCTTCCGCCTGCCCGAGGTGCCTGGCGTCGGCGTGGTGTTCGAACCCGCCGAGGGTGAAAAATGCCAGCGCTGCTGGAAGATCCTGCCGGATGTGGGCAGCCACGCCCACCCGGCCACCTGCGCGCGCTGCGACGAGGCCTTGGGCTAGGACAGGATCAGCTGCGCGGGGATCAGCCCGCGCAGCGAATTCCCCATCCACAGGCGCACCTTCGCCAGATCGTGGGCCGGGAGAACCTCGGTCTTGCAGCCTTGGTCCAGCAATTCGGCGCGCAGCACGCCGGGCAGCAGCCCCGAGGTGATCGGCGGGGTCCGCAACCCCTGTCCCCGGTCGAAAAAGAGGTTGGTGATGGTGCCCTCGCAGACCTCATCCCGTTCGTTCAGAAAGATCAGCTCGTCCACACCCGGCGCCATCCCGGCGCGCGCCCGGTCGTAAAGGCCGCGCCGTGTGGTCTTGATCCGCAGCCACGGATCGGCTGCCTCCAGCCGCTCGGCCGCGACAGCCACCCGCCAGCGATCCGGCGCCGGCGTCAGCGGCGTGACAGTGGCCTCGGCCGTTCCGTCGGGCGCAATGGCGATGCGGATACGCGCCGGGTGGCCAGGGCGCGGCGGATCGAGGCCGACAAAGGGGATGCCAAGCTGCGCACAGGTCTCGCGCGCCCGCGCCTCATGCCGTGAAAGACGGGGGTGCCGCTTGCCGTCCCAGCCGAATGTCTCGATGACTCGGAAATCCGGCGTCAGATCCGGGCGAAACGGGCTTTCCACAACGCTTCCTCATACTCGCCGACGGCGGTCGAATCCTGCACGACGCCGCCGCCCACGTTCAGCACGACCTCACCCCCGGGATAAAGCGACAGGGTGCGGATGGCCACGTTGAATTCCGCATCGCCGCCGGGCGCAATCCAGCCGATGGCACCGCAATAGACGCCGCGCGGCGCAGGCTCCAGTTCGCGGATGATCTCCATCGCGCGGATCTTGGGGGCGCCGGTCACCGAACCGCAGGGGAAAAGCGCCTGAAAGAGGCCCGGGATGTCCCAGCCCGGCAAAAGCTCCCCCTCCACGCGCGAAATCATCTGATGGACGGTTGCGTAGCTCTCGACCGCATAAAGCGCGGGTACCTGCACCGAGCCGACCTTGCAGATGCGGCTGATATCGTTGCGCAGCAGGTCGACGATCATCAGGTTTTCCGCCCGGTCCTTCGGGCTGCCCGCAAGCCGGGCGCGCAGGTCCGCATCGCGTGCCGGGTCCGGGTCACGCGGGATGGTGCCCTTCATCGGCGCCGTCTCGATCCGGTTTCCCCTGATGCGAAAGAATAGCTCCGGCGACCGGGACAGGATCACCGGCCCGATCCCCAGATCGACATAGGCGCCGTGGCCGACCGCCTGCCGCGCACAAAGCGCCGCGTAGAGGTCCGGGGCTGCCCCCATGGCCCTGCCCCGCAGCGGCATCGTCAGGTTGACCTGATAGCAGTCGCCCGCCGCGATATACCCCGCCAGCCGCCGGAACGCTGTCTCATATCCGGCAGCCGTCCAGTCGGGATGCAGGTCCGACAGCGACACATGCCCCGGCGCAGGGCTCGCCGCCGCATGGGGGGCGTCATGCACCTCAAAGGCCAGCAGCGGCACGTCCCGATCCGGGGGCAAAAGCGGGCGCAGGCGGGGTTCCATCACATAGCCAAGCTCATAGGACGCATATCCGGCCAGCCAGTGCCCCCCTGCCTGCGCCGCCACCATCGCCTCAAAGGCGGCCGGCACCTGATCCGGATGGTCCGCGATGATGAGATCACGCGGGTTCCCGAAACAGGCCGCCCCCCCGCCCGGACCTCGATCAAAGAGGATCATTCCCGCGCCTCAGGCCAGCAGTTGATGACCGGCCATGCCGGTGATCCGGGCGCGCACGATCTGGCCCACTGGCTGGTCGCGATCAAAGCTCACCTCCGCGAATTGCGCGGTGCGGCCCATGCGGGGGGCCTCCATCAGAATGTGGTGATCCGCCCCCTGCTGTGCGGCCAGATGGCGCGCGACCTGCACATCCCCCAGGGCGCGCAGCCGCGCTGCACGGTCGCGGATCGCCGGGCCGGGGACGGCAGGCATTCGTGCCGCGGGCGTTCCCTTGCGCGGCGAATAGGGGAACACATGCAGCCAGGTCAGCCCGCATTCCTCGACCAGCCGCAGCGAATTTTCAAACATCGCCTCGGTCTCGGTCGGAAATCCGGCGATGATGTCGGCACCGAAGACCATGTCGGGCCGCAGGCGGCGCGCCTCCTGACAGAACCGGATGGCATCGTCGCGCAGGTGGCGGCGCTTCATCCGCTTGAGGATCATGTCGTCGCCAGCCTGAAGCGAGAGATGCAGATGCGGCATCAGCCGGCTCTCGGTCGCGATCGCCTCCATCAGGGCCGGGTCCACCTCGATCGAGTCGATCGAGGAAATCCGCAGCCGCTCCAGATCGGGCACGAGTTTCAGGATGCGCATCACCAGGTCGCCCAGCTTCGGCGCCATCGGCAGGTCGGCGCCCCAGCTCGTCAGGTCCACCCCGGTCAGGACAACCTCGCGATAGCCCGAGCCGACCAGCCGCTTGATCTGTTCCACCACCACCCCGGCCGGAACCGACCGCGAATTTCCCCGGCCATAGGGAATGATGCAGAAGGTGCAGCGATGGTCGCACCCGTTCTGCACCTGAACATAGGCGCGGGATCGCGTGCCGAACCCGTCGATCAGGTGGCCCGCCGTCTCGCGCACCGACATGATGTCATCCACCTGAACGCGCTCGGTCTCGCCGATGAAATCGGCCGGTCGCGCCATGCGGGACCAGGTATCGGGCTGCATCTTTTCGTGATTGCCGATCACCCGGTCGACCTCGGGCATGGCGGCAAAGGTCTCGGGCTCGGTCTGCGCGGCGCAGCCCGTGACGATCAGTGTCGCATCGGGGTTTTCCCGGCGTAGGCGGCGGATTTCCTGACGCGCCTTGCGCACAGCCTCGGCGGTGACGGCGCAGGTATTGACCACGACCGCGTTGCCCATCCCGGCACCTGCGGCCAGTTCCTTCATCGCCTCGGTCTCATAGGCGTTCAACCGGCAGCCGAGCGTGGCAAAGAGCGGCGGTGCAACAGGCCGGGTCATCCGAGCGTCTCCAGCCAGGCTACGGAAAGCGTGCCGTCAAAGACATGGGCAGTCGGTCCGGTCATCCAGACGCCATCCTCGCGCCAGTCGATCTCCAGCACACCGCCATCCACACGGACGGTCACGCGACGCCCGGTCAGCCCGCGCCGGGCCGCGGCAACCGCCGCCGCGCAGGAACATGAACCCGAGGCAAGGGTGATCCCCGTTCCGCGTTCCCATATGCGCAGCCGGATTTCATCACGCGAAAGCACCTGGACGAATTCCACATTCGTGCGCTGCGGGTAAAGCGGGTGATGTTCGTATTCGGGGCCAAGACGCTCAAGATCGACCGCCTCTGCATCCTCGACGAAGAAGGTGCAATGCGGGTTGCCCATCCCGGTCGCAACAGGGTCACCGGCGATCGGCAGGTGCAGCGTGTCCATCGCTTGCGCCAGCGGAACCTGATCCCAGGCCAGCAGCGGCACGCCCATGTTGACGCGGGTGAGGCCGCCCCCGGCATCCTCGGCGATCAGCACCCCCCGTTCCGTCCGAAGGCGGAGGGCCTGGCTGCCGGTTTCATCCATCAGAAACCGCGCGATGCAGCGTGTGGCGTTGCCGCAGGCGGATGACAGCGAGCCGTCGGCGTTGAAAAAGGTCAGCGCAGCATCGGCATCCGCATCCCGGTCGATCACCGCAAGCTGGTCAAAGCCCACACCGCGGTGACGGTCTCCCAGCGCGCGCGCAAGCGCCGGCGTCACGGCCGGGCCGCCCGCGCGCCGGTCGATCACGACGAAATCATTGCCCAGCCCATGCATTTTCATGAAGGCAAGGCCGGGGGTGCCAAGGTTCCGGTCCATCCGCGCGATATATTCCCACCCGCAATTATTTGCCAGAGCCGAGTCACTTTCTTCCGGTTTTCCTCTTGACCCCGCCCCGCGATCTTTCTAGTTAGCGCCGCAGTGTGGGCCCGTAGCTCAGTTGGTAGAGCAACTGACTTTTAATCAGTGGGTCACAGGTTCGAATCCTGTCGGGCTCACCACTTTTCCGGAACGATGGGGATATCGCGGCGCAGGGGCGCCGGCGCGGATTCGTCTTTCGGCTCGACCGGCGCGTTGCCAGGTCCGATATTTCGCCCTCTGCTTCTCGACGTCAGCCAGTGGCAAAGCGGCACGCCGCAAGGAAACAATCCTGCCGAGGGTCCGGATACGGACAAGCATGGCCATGCAGGAACAGCAAGGAACAGGGCGAGAGCCGGACTGTCCGATCAGCCCGATGCGTGCGGTGGCGCGTCCCCATTGGCTGATGGTATCGCCCGGCTTTATACCATCAATAATACCGGCAGGTGTTGGGACGCACCGGCTCTCGTAGAGTGAGGAACTAACGCTTTACTTTATCTATTCGATAAAGCGGTGCCGGGAGGCTCGTGAAATCGCGTTAAAGGGTGAAATGGTGCCGCAGAAGGGACTCGAACCCCCGACCCACGCATTACGAATGCGTTGCTCTACCATCTGAGCTACTGCGGCAACCGATCTGGCGGCCAAGGCTTTGCCCCTTACCTGTCGAACAGGGTCGGGACGCGGGCACAGGCCGCCCATATGCGGCGCCTCTTAGCACCATCGCCGGCGGGTGTGTAGCCCTAATTTGCGACTTTGCGCTCTTCCGGTCCCGGGGCCTCCTGGGCATCGGGCGCGGTGGAGGGAGGGGCGTCAGGCGGGGCCACGGCTTCCCCCTCGATATCGGCCGCGGGACGTGCGGCGGGCGCGCCCACGATGATCGGCAGCATTTCGGTCTGCGTGGCGCTGGGGCCGGCGCCCTCCGGCGGCTCGGACCAGTTCAGCGTGTCGAAACCGCCGCAATTCTCGCAGATCGGCACCCACTGCGCATAGATGTTGTGGCAACTGTCGCAGGTCCATTGCGGCCCCCTCGGCGCGGTGAGGGCCTTGGTCAGCCAGCCCCGGACGATCGCGTCCTCGGCACCTTCGCCACGCTCGATGGCGGCCATGATGGTCAGCACGCGCGCCGTCGGATGCGTTTCCACCAGCCGCCCGACAGCCCGGCGTGCGGCCGGGAAATCCTCGGCCGCGATGTTGAGCTCGGCAAGCAGCAGGCGGGTTTCCTCATGCTCCGGGCGCAGGGCGGTCAGGGTGGAGAACCGCTTGAGGCGCGCGGCCGGGGTCTCTTCCGGCTCGATCTCGGCGAAGGCCGCTGCCAGATCGGGATGGGGGCGCGCCTCCCATGCCTTGCGCAGGACGCGGGCGGCGTATTTCTTGTTGCCCTCGGCGATGAAGCTGCGGGCCGTCATCGTGGCGGCAGGGATCAGATCGGGGGAAAGCTTGTTGGCCGCAATCGCCGCCTCGCGCGCCTCGATGCTGTTGCCTTCGGCAAAGACCTCCCGCGCCTCTTGCAGGGCAAGGACCGCGTCGCGGCGGCGATAGACGTCCTTGGGCAGTGCACCGGCCTTTGCCTTGGCCCCCAGCGTTTCGCGGGCGCCCTTCCAGTCACCCTGTTCCGCCTGCAGCTTCAGCAGCAGGTCCTGCGTTTCCAGATGCCGGGGCTTGAGCGCAAAGGCCTTGCGGGCCAGTTGCAACGCGGTGGCAGTATCCCCTTGGGCCAGCCGCTGCTTGACGATCCCGCGAATGGCGACAAAGCGCGTCCGGTCGTCCTTGAGCAGGTTCTTGTAGGCCTCTTCGGCCCGGCGGCTGTCGCCGATCATCTCGGCGGCCTGCGCTGTCACAAGCTGCGTCAGCTCCGGCCTGCCCAAATAGCGTTCCGCCCGCTCGGCCTTGCGCAGCGCCGCGCGCCCCTCGCCGCCCGCCAGCGCGATCAGCCCGTCCGACAGGGCCTCAAAACCCTTCCGTTCCCGGCTGCGGTCGAAATAGCGCGACAGCGCCGTTTCATCCCCGTTCAGAAAGCGCAGCGTCGCCACCAGCAGCCCGACCAGGCGGAGCAGCACCCATAGCGCGAGCATCAGCAGCAGAGCGAGGATCACCGCCTGCAACGGGCCGAGCGTGATTTCGGTATTGGCAACGGCGATGCGCAACCCGTCCTGCGTTTCGGTCAGAACCGAGGCGCCATAGCCAAGCCCCGCGACCAGCGCGATGAAGAGCACGATTTTGACCAGAGACCAGAGCATGGCGACGTCCTCAGTTGTCGTTGATCGTGCGGGAAAGGTCGGCAAGGGCGCGCTCGGCGGCCAGCCGCCCCTCGGCCTGCGTCACCCAGCCGGCCATCGCATCGCGTCCGGCCGGTGGCAGGGTCTCGACCTCGGCCAGCGCCGCCGCGAGATCACCCGCGACAAGCGCGGCCTCGGCCCGCGAGAGGATCGCGTCGGGATCGTCGCCTTCCCGCGGGCTGAGGCTGCGCATTGCGACCTGTCCCCGCAGAAATCCCGCGAAACGGTCCAGGGGCGCGTCCCCCGCGGCCTCGGGCAGGGCCGCGGCAAGCGCGCCCCGGGCCGAGGAAACGAAGCTTTCGCGCAGGGCTGCAAGGGTCGGCACACCCTGCGCCGCGCTGGCCGCCAGCGGCTCGGGCAGCGCATCCGCGGGACCGATATCCCGAAGGGCGTCCTCATAGGCGGTGCCGGCATCGAACGCCGCCTGCACCCGCGCAAGGGCGGCGCGCCGCGCCGTCACCTCGGCAAGCCGGGCGGCCTCGGCCGCAGCCGCTTCCGCCTCGGCGCGGGCGGCCTCCTGCGCCTCCAGCGCGCTGTCATCGGTCTGAACTTCGGCGATCAGGGCGCGCAGGGCCGAAAGCTCTGCCTCAACTGCAGACAGATCGGCAGGCGCCGGATCGGGCCGCGTCTCAAGCTCGGACATGCGCTGTTCCAGCGCCGCGAACTGATCGAGCAAGGCCTGCTGCCCGTCCGCCAGCGGCGAAAGATCGACCGTCGCCTCCGGCGGCGCGGCAAGCTGCGCCTCCAAGGCGCCAAGCCGGTCAGCCTGTGCGTTGATCGCCGCAAGGATTGCATCGTCATCCGCACCCTGACCCTGCTGCAACAGGAAAAACGCAGCGGCAAAGCCCGCAGCGGCGCTGATCGCCCCGCCGAGGAGCAGCGGCAGGAACACGCCACCGCGTCGCCGCTCTTCCCGTGCGGGGGCAGGCGCAGGCGTCTCGGGTTTTTCCGGCACGGCTTCGGGTTCGGCGGGTTCCGAGAGATCGGGCGCGGGAATCTCCAGCGCCGGCGTCTCGGGCTCTGGAACCGGTGGGGCGGAAAGATCGGGCGGGGCGTCAGCCCCTGCTGGCATATCGGTGGAAACCGGCTCCGGGGCCGCATCGGGTTCATTCACGGAAGGCCGATCCGCCCGCGCGGTGCCGGCCACCTCCTGATCAGCCACGGCCGGATCGGTCGGCAAAGGTTCCGCGCCGGGCGTTTCCGGGATTTGGGGCGCTTCGGGGACGCTGGGCTCCCGCTCGGGGGTGTCTGCCTGTCCCGGCTCTGCCGCATTGGTCCCTGCCGCGCCGCCGCGCTTGCCCTTGCCGGAGCTTGCCACCCGCTGTCCTCCTGCTCACTTGTCCTGCCCATACTTAGCCCGGCTGGGCGCCCGTCTCAAGGCGCGCCCCCGGCGGAAAGCGCGCTTTGACAGGCCACGCGCATTGCAGCGGCATCTGGCGCCTCGGAAACGATCACCGGCCCGGGCCGCAGGCTGCGCCATTCCGCCGCCGTCGCCGCCGAGATCGCGACCGGCAGCAGCCGCGCCTGCACATCCCCCAGCTGCGCCGCCAGGAGCCCGGCCGAACGCGGCGAGAACAAGGGCACCACGACACGCCCCGGCTCGGCAAGCAGCCTCCGCGCCTCGGGCGTCAGGGGCTGGGCGATCTGGTCATAGACCACCCGTTCCGCCACATTCAGCCCGGCCGCCTGAAGCCTCGCCGCGACATCGCCCCGCGTGTGCGCGCCACGCAGATGCAGGAACGGCCCGTCGCCCGCCTCTTGCAGGATCAGCGCGACCAGGGACCCGGCGTCACCCCCGGCTGACCGCGCTTCATAACCTGCCGCGCGCGCGGCCGCAGCGGTGCGGTCGCCGACACACCAGGCGCGGCGCCCCGCGCCCGCCCCGGCAATCGCATTTTCCGAGGTAAAGATGATATCGGCAATATCCGGGGGCAAAGGCCCTGCCTCGCGCAGTTCCACCCGGATGACAGGCGATATCACGACACGCTCGCATTCGAGACCAGCGGCGAAACGGCGCGACTGGCATTCGGGTCTTGTGAGCAAGAGCGCGGAAGCGGCCATGGACCTGTCGGGATTGTCTGCCACGACCCGCAGTGTTACCTGCATGGCAATCGTATCGCAACCGGCAGCACATCGGGACCGCATGAAAGACAGCCTGACCGTTCTGGGCATTGAAAGCAGCTGTGACGACACGGCGGCTGCGGTCGTGCGCGCCCATGGGGAACGCGGCGCGATCCTGTCCTCGCTCGTCGCGGGGCAGGCCGACCTTCACGCGGCCTTCGGCGGCGTCGTTCCCGAAATCGCGGCGCGCGCCCATGTCGAAAAGATCGACAGCTGCGTCGAGGCGGCACTGGACAAGGCGGGGATGACGCTTGGCGCTATCGACGCGATCGGGGTCACGGCCGGGCCGGGTCTGATCGGCGGGGTCCTTGCGGGCGTGATGTGCGCCCGGGGCATCGCCGCGGCGACCGGGCTTCCGCTGATCGGGGTCAACCATCTGGCGGGCCACGCCCTGACGCCGCGCCTGACCCATGGGCTGGCCTTTCCCTATCTGATGCTGCTTGTGTCCGGTGGCCATTGCCAGTTCCTGATGGTCGAGGCCGCGGACCGCTTTCAACGGCTGGGCGGGACCATCGACGACGCCCCCGGCGAGGCGTTCGACAAGGTGGCCAAGCTGTTGGGCCTTCCGCAACCGGGCGGCCCCGCCGTCGAGGCCGAGGCACGCAGCGGCGATGCCTCCCGCTTCGGCTTTCCGCGCCCGCTGCTGGACCGGCCCGGCTGCGATCTTTCGTTTTCAGGGCTCAAGACTGCGGTGTTGCGGGCGCGCGACGCACTGGTCGAACAGCAGGGCGGGCTGACGCGGCAGGACCGCGCCGACCTTTGCGCCGGGTTCCAGGAGGCCGTGGCGGATGTGCTCGCGCAGAAATCGCGGCGCGCGCTCGACATCTACATGGCGCGGTCCCCCGCCAGCCCCGCCTTTGCGGTCGCAGGGGGAGTCGCCGCCAACCAGACCATCCGGGAACGACTGATCGAGGCAGCCGGTGGCGTCACCTTTGTTGCGCCGCCGCTATCGCTTTGCACCGACAACGCCGCCATGATCGCCTGGGCCGCCGCAGAACGGCTGACGGCGGGCGAGGCCCCCGCCCCCTTTGTCGCGCGCCCCAGATGGCCGCTGGACGAACGGAGCCCGGCGCTTCTTGGCTCGGGGCGCAAGGGGGCCAAGGCATGACCGGGGTCGCGGTGCTGGGGGCGGGCGCGTTCGGAACCGCGCTGGCGGTGGCGCTGTCCGGGCAAGGGCAGGTCACGCTTTGGGCGCGGGATCTGCGCGGGATGCGGGACAGCCGGGAAAACCCCCGTCTGCCCGGCGTTACACTGCCCGAGAACGTGATCCTGACCGACCGCTTGCAGGATATCGGGGCGCCGGTCGTCCTTCTTGCCGTGCCGATGCAGCAACTGTCGGGGTTCCTGCGCGGGGCGGCGCCGCAGCTTGACGGCCGCGCCCTGGTCGCCTGTGCCAAGGGCGTGGATCTGGCCAGTGGGCAAGGTGCATCTGCCCTGATCGAACAAGCCTGCCCCGCAGCGACCGCTGCTATTCTGACTGGCCCAAGTTTTGCAGCCGATATCGCGCGCGGCCTGCCCACGGCGCTGACGCTCGCCTGCGCGGATGGCGCAAGGGGCGAAAGTCTGCAGGAAGACCTCTCCACCCCTGTCCTGCGGCTTTACCGGACCACCGATGTCACCGGCGCCGAACTGGGGGGCGCGCTGAAGAACGTGATCGCCATCGCCGCCGGCATGTCCATCGGCGCGGGCTTTGGCGACAGCGCCCGCGCCGCCCTGATGACGCGCGGCTATGCCGAGATGGTGCGCCTTGCCGTGGCGCTGGGGGCGCGGGCCGAAACGCTTGCCGGACTCGCCGGGCTGGGCGATCTGGTCCTGACCTGCACCTCGGACCTTTCGCGCAATTTCCGCTTTGGGCGCAGCCTGGGGTCCGGGGGCCCGCCCGACGCCACCGCTACGGTCGAAGGCGTCGCCACGGCGCGCGCGGTTTCTGCACTTGCCGCGGCACGTTCTATTGACATGCCGGTCACGGCGATGGTTGCTGCCGTCATCGACCAGCGGCTGACCGTGCCCGATGCGATGGCCGCGCTGCTGTCCCGCCCGCTCAAGGAAGAATGACATGCCGCTCTTTGCCCTGATCTGCACCGACAAACCCGATCATCTGGAAACCCGCCTTGCCACGCGCGAGGCGCATCTCGCCTATATCGAGAAAACGGGCGTCGTCCGGCAGGCCGGACCCTTTCTGGATGCAGAGGGCGCGATGAACGGATCGCTTGTCGTGATCGAGGTGGACGACCTGAGCGCCGCGCAGGACTGGGCGGCGGGCGATCCCTATGCGCTGGCAGGCCTCTTTGCACAGGTGGACATCCGGCCCTGGAAAAAGGTGATCTGATGGCCTTTTGGCTCTTCAAGTCGGAACCCGACGCCTGGAGCTGGGACCAGCAGGTCGCCAGGGGCGCGGCGGGTGAGGAATGGTCGGGCGTGCGCAACTATCAGGCCCGCAACAACATGCGGGCAATGAAGCTGGGCGACCGGGGCTTTTTCTATCATTCGAACATCGGCAAGGAGATCGTGGGAATCGTCGAGGTCTGCGCTGAAAGCGCCCCCGACAGCACAACCGACGATCCGCGCTGGGACTGCGTGCATATCCGCGCCCTGTCGCCGTTGAAACGCCCCGTGACGCTGGAAGACTGCAAGGCGCATGCCGATCTTCAGGACATGGTGCTGGTCAAGACGTCACGCCTGTCGGTGCAGCCAGTGAGCGAGGCGGAATGGCGCATCATCTGCGAGCTGGGCGGCGTCACGCCCTGAACCGGCGGGGCAACCGCGGCGGCCGGGGTGGATCGCCCGCCGCCCATTTCGCAGTTCAAGGCCCGCCCTGCGCGGGCAGGCCCTGCCCGCCGTCAATAGCGGTAATGGTCGGACTTGTACGGCCCCTGGACCGGGACGCCGATGTAGTCGGCCTGATCCGGGCGCAGTTCGGTCAGCTTGACGCCGATCTTGGCCAGATGCAGGCGCGCCACCTTTTCGTCCAGATGCTTGGGCAGGATATAGACGCCCGGCCGATATTCGTCGCCCTTGGTCCAAAGCTCGATCTGCGCCAGAACCTGGTTGGTGAACGATGCCGACATCACGAAACTCGGATGCCCGGTCGCATTGCCGAGGTTCAGAAGCCGCCCCTCGGACAGAAGGATGATCCGCGCGCCCGAGGGCATCTCGATCATGTCCACCTGATCCTTGATGTTCGTCCATTTGTGGTTGCGCAGAGCGGCCACCTGAATTTCATTGTCGAAATGGCCGATATTCCCGACGATGGCCATGTCCTTCATCTCGCGCATATGCTCGATCCGGATCACGTCCTTGTTGCCGGTGGTCGTGATGAAGATGTCGGCGCTGGCCGCCACATCCTCCAGCGTCACGACCTCGTAACCGTCCATCGCCGCCTGGAGCGCGCAGATCGGGTCCACCTCGGTCACCTTGACACGGGCGCCCGCCCCGCGCAGCGAGGCCGCCGAGCCCTTGCCCACGTCGCCATAGCCGCAGACCACCGCGACCTTGCCCGCCATCATCGTGTCGGTCGCACGGCGGATGCCGTCCACCAGCGATTCCTTGCAGCCATATTTGTTGTCGAATTTCGACTTGGTGACGCTGTCGTTCACGTTGATCGCCGGGAAGGGCAGCAACCCCTTCTTGTGCAAGTCGTAAAGCCGGTGCACCCCGGTCGTCGTTTCCTCGGACACACCCCGGATCGCATCGCGCTGCGCGGTGAACCAGCCGGGCGATTCCGCCAGACGCTTGCGGATCTGGGCAAAGAGCGCCTCTTCCTCCTCGGATCCGGGCTTCTCGATCAGCGCGGTTTCCCCTGCCTCGACCCGCGCACCCATCAGGATGTAAAGCGTCGCATCCCCGCCATCGTCGAGGATCATGTTGGCCGTGCCTTCGCCGAACTGGAAGATCCGATCCGTATAGGCCCAGTATTCGGCAAGCGTTTCGCCCTTGATCGCAAAGACCGGCACGCCCGCCTGCGCAATCGCCGCGGCCGCATGGTCCTGCGTCGAAAAGATGTTGCAAGAGGCCCAGCGAACATCGGCGCCAAGTGCGACGAGCGTCTCGATCAGAACGCCGGTCTGGATCGTCATGTGAAGGCTGCCTGCGATCCGAGCGCCACGCAGCGGCTTGTCGGTTCCGAATTCGTCGCGCAGCGCCATGAGGCCCGGCATCTCGGTCTCGGCGATCGTCAGCTCCTTGCGGCCGTAATCCGCCAGCGCGATGTCCCTGATGATGTAGTCGGCCATGTCCGCTCCTTGACCTGCAATCGACGCCGGGTGATAGCATCCCCCTTGCCCAGCGGCAACAAAGGCTGTGACGGCAATCCGCCCGGGGCCCGACGGAGATAGTATGAGAATCCTTTCCGAAACGTTTCCGGCCCGGCACGATCGCGCCGTGATGCTGTGTTGCGACGACCGCTTCTTTCCCTTCGCGCTGTTCGTCGCCCGCCAGATCGCGCTTTTGCCCAAGTCGCAGGGGTTCGACATCTGCATCGTGACGCTCGACGATCTGGAAATGCCCGCCGCCTTTGCCGATCTGGGCATCCGTCTGTGCCGGGTGGATACCGAGGGGATCTTTGCCGAACAGGATATCGCCGGCCGCCGTGGGGAATACTGCTATCTTCGGCTGATCCTTCCGCCGCTGTTTCAGGGCGATTACCGCCGCATCACCTATATGGACTGCGACATGCTTGCCGAGTCGGGTGATTATGCCCGCCTGATGGAGATCGACCTGAAAGGCCATCCGGTCGCCGCGGTTCGCGATCAGAAGCAGTGGCGCAAGCTGAACGGCCTTATGCGCGAATTCCGCGTGATGGGCTGGGCGCCGGCACCTTACTTCAACTCCGGTTTTCTGGTGATCGACACCCAAAGCTATGTCGAGGCGGACGTGCTGCGGCGTTGCGTTGATTTCGGCGCCGAAAACGGTGCGCGCCTTCATGCGCACGACCAGTCCGTCCTGAACTGCGTCCTTTACAAGGACTGGGCCGAACTCAGCCCCGTCTGGAACTGGCAATGGCCCCTGCGTCGGCCCTATCTGGAACAGAGCGTCGGGCCGCATGTTGTCCACTTCATCTCTGACCAGAAGCCATGGAGCGATCGCAAGGGCGCATTGCCGGCGCGATACCACAAGATCTACCGGGACTTCATGGAGGCCTATTTTCCCGAAAGGGCGGGTTTCGACGTTGCCGAACCGCGTTATCTCAGCGATCCGGTCAAGGCGGCACTGCTGCATCTGAAGCACATTGCGACGAACTGGCAGTTGCGCCCCTACCTGAACCGCTTCCCAGACCCTTATCACGTCGTGACATGACCGGGGCTCCGCGTGCCTGGCAAAGGATGCTATCGGGGCGGCGGCTCGATCTGCTCGACCCCACGCCGGTGGATATCGAGATCGAGGACATCGCGCACGGGCTCGCCTTTGTCGCGCGCTGGAACGGGCAGACCCGGGGCGACTGGCCTTATTCCGTAGCCGAACACTCGCTGCTGGTCGAAGAGATCTTTGGGCGTGCCTGGCCCGCCTTGCCGGTCCGGTGGCGGTTGGCGGCGCTGCTGCATGACGCGCCGGAATATGTGATTGGCGACATGATCTCGCCGGTCAAGGCGGCCATAGGGCCCGGCTATGGCGATCTCGATGCGCGGCTGACCGGCGCGATCCATATCCGGTTCGGGCTTCCGGCGCAGTTGCCGGCCGAGATCAAGAAAAGGATCAAGCGCGCCGACCGTCTTTCGGCCTGGCTGGAGGCGGTGCAGCTTGCCGGGTTTTCCGTGGCCGAGGCCAACCGCTTTTTCGGCCGCCCCGACCCCGCGCTGACCGACGGCCTGACCCTGCATCTGCGCCCGCCCGCCGAGGTGCGCGCAGCCTATGTGGCGCGCCACCGGGCCTTGATCGGCGCCTGCTGATCAGCGCGGGCTGCGTTTGGCAAGGATGCGTTGCAAGGTGCGGCGATGCATGCTCAGGCGGCGGGCGGTCTCGCTCACGTTGCGGTCGCACATCTCGTAGACGCGCTGGATATGTTCCCAGCGCACCCGGTCGGCGGACATCGGGTTTTCGGGTGGGGAGGGCAGCGCATCCGCCCCTTTGGACAAGAGCGCGTTCATCACGTCATCCGCGTCGGCGGGCTTCGACAGGTAATCCGTCGCGCCGATCTTGACCGCCGCAACCGCCGTCGCGATCGCACCATAGCCGGTCAGAACGACGATCCGGCTGTCCGGACGCTTTTCCCGCAGCGCCTCGACCACGTCGAGCCCGTTGCCGTCCTCGAGCCGCAGGTCGACCACGGCATAGGCCGGGGGGCGTTCTGCCACCGCCGCCTTGCCAGCCGCGACCGATCCGGCCATTTCCGGCACGAAGCCCCGCTTTTCCATCGCCTTCGCGAGGCGACGCAGAAACGGCTCGTCATCATCGACGAGAAGGAGCGAGCGATCCGCGCCCAGCGCGGCGCCCTGATCATCGGACATCTTCTTCCCCCAAGATCGTTTCGCGAAGTTCTAGGGGCGCACGGCCCCCAGGTCAAATGCGCAAGGCCGCGTCAGCCTGCCGCGCGCAGGAAACAGGCGGTGGTGTCGGCCATTTCCTCGGCACTCGTCTCGCGCCGGAAGAACTCGACAAAGCCGTGTTCGGGCAGGACAAGATAGGTGAAGGTCGAATGATCGACCAGATAGAACCGGTCGCCCGGCTCGGCCTCATGCACGCGGAAATAGGCGCGATAGGCATCGGCCGCGGCCTTGACCTGTTCGCGGCTGCCGCCGAGCGCCCGCATCCGTTCATGGAAGAACCCGGCATATTCGCCCAGAACCTCGGGCGTGTCGCGGTCCGGGTCCACGGTCACGAAAACCGGCTGAACCTCATGGCCCTGATCCTCCAGCAGATCGACCGCCTCGGCGTTGCGCGCGGAATCGAGCGGGCAGACATCCGGGCAGAACGTGTAGCCGAAATAGAGCAGGGTCGGCTCGGTGATCACATCGGCATCGGTGACGGTCTGGCCCTGTTCATCGACCAGTTCGAACGGCCCGCCGATCGCCGCCGTCCCACCGGCCACATTGGTCGCGCGGCATTGGGCAAAGGCCTCTTCCGGGCTGCGCGTCAGAACGGCAAATCCCAGAGCACCGAGTACCGCCGCCACCGCTGCCGCTGCCAGACCTGCATAAAGCCTTGTCATGCGCTTCCCCCGCTCAGGCTTGAAACTGCGTGGCATTGATTCATCATCGCGCAGGCAGGGACAACCCCCTGTCCACCGGCTGCGACACCACGGCACGCAAAGGAAACGCCCCGCATGATCCCGCCCGCCCCCCGCCAGATCCTCGAAAGCCGCGGCCAGCGCGTGCGCCTGCGTACCCTGATCGTGTTGCGCTGGCTTGCGGTCGGCGGGCAGCTTGCGGCGCTGATCGCGGGCATGACGGTCTACGGGCTGGACATCGACATCGGTCTCAGCGTGGTGGCGGTCGCGGCATCGGTCGTCTTCAACCTGATCGCGATGTTCGTCTTTCCGCCGAACAAGCGCCTTTCGGAGAGCGAGGTCGCGCTCACGCTGCTCTTCGATCTCTCGCAGCTTTCCTTCCTGCTCTATCTCACCGGGGGGTTGCACAATCCCTTTGCGCTGCTGATCCTCGCGCCGGTGACGATCTCGGCGACCGCCCTGTCGCTGCGCAGCACGCTGCTGCTCGGCAGCGCCGCGATCGGCTTTGTCACGCTGCTCGGGTTTTTCTATGTCCCGCTTCACCTCGTCACCGGCGAGGTATTGCGCGTCCCCGCGATATTCGAGTTCGGCTCCTGGCTTGCGATCATCATCGGGGTCGTGTTCCTCGGCCTCTATGCCGGCCGCGTCTCGACCGAGATGCAGGCGATGGCCGACGCCCTTCTGGCCACGCAGATGGCGCTGGCGCGGGAACAGAAGCTGACCGATCTCACCGGCGTGGTTGCGGCCGCGGCGCATGAGCTTGGCACCCCGCTCGCCACCATCAAGCTGGTGAGTTCGGAACTGGTGGACGAACTCGACGACCCGGAACATCAGGCGGATGCGCAGCTGATCCGCGAACAGGCCGACCGCTGCCGCGATATCCTGCGCTCGATGGGCCGTGCGGGCAAGGACGACCGGCACATGCATCAGGTCCCCCTCTCGGCGCTGCTGCAAGAGGCCGCGGAACCCCATGCCCAGCGCGGCAAGCAGATCCATTTCGACTTTGCCGGCCTTCTTCATGACGGGCGCGAACCGCTGGTCCTGCGGCGTCCCGAAATGGTCCATGGCCTGCGCAACCTGATCCAGAACGCCGTGGATTTCGCGCGCGGCAACGTTTGGATCGACGCCGAATGCAACGGCCCCATGGTCCTTGTGCGGATCACCGATGACGGCGACGGTTTCCCGCCGCAATTGCTGGGCCGGATCGGCGACCCCTTTGTCCGGCGCCGCGGCAGCGAGCGCGATACCCTGCGCCCCGGGTATGAGGGGATGGGCCTTGGCCTTTTCATCGCCAAGACGCTGCTGGAACGGTCGGGGGCCGAACTTACCTTCGCCAACGGCAGCGATCCGTTTCTGGAAGTGGTCGAGCGACCGGAACGCGGCGGTGCGGTCGTCCATGTCGCCTGGCCGGCGGAGCGGATCGTACTCTCGGACCCCGGCGCGCTGGGCGAGAATGAACGTTTCTGATGTTCTGCCGGCGACCATGGATCGAGTGCAGTTAACGCGACATTAACCTCGACTGCGCCAGTCTCCCCTTACGCATCAGGGGCGAATCGCATGGTCAACGAAGTCTGGTCTTTTGTTCCGGCGCTTTTGGTCAGTGCGGGCCTGTTGGTGGCGCTGGCCTGGATGCTCTTTCGCCACAGCCTGTCGAACGAACCGGGTGGCGGCCTTTTCGACGCAGGGTCGGGCGATATCGTCTTTCTGTTCGAGGGGAAGCGGCTGGTCGATGCCACGGCCCGGGCGCGGGCGCTCCTCGCCGCCTCCGGCACCGAAGGCGGCGACTGGCCGGCCCTGCTGTCGTGGCTTTCGCAGTATTTCCCCGATGCCGCCGCCCTGCTTGCCCGGGCAGAGGAGACAGGGAGCGCCGCCGCTGTTTCCCAAGGCAGCCGCCAGCTGGAACTGGAGGCATGTCTGCAGGACGGCCTGACGCGCATCACCCTCCTTGAACCTGGGGTGGACGGTCAGGTCGTGACGCTCGACGCAGGCAGCTACCGCGCCACGCGGGATGAACTCGCCACCCTGCGCGCCACCGTCGAACATGCGCCGGTGCTGTCCTGGCGCGAAGGCCCCGACGGGGCCGTCATCTGGGCGAACCGGGCGTATCTCGATGCGGTGCTTGCCAACGGGTACGAACTCGGCTGGCCGCTGCCGGCGCTTTTCGACAAGTCCCGGCTGCGCGCGGAACCGCGGCGCCTGCAACCCAACGCGGCCAACGAGGCCCGCAAAAGCTGGTATGAATGTCAGGCCGTGCCCCTGCCGGACGGGCGGCTCTGTTTCGGCGTCCCCTCCGATGCGACCGTCCGCGCCGAGGGGCAGATGCAAAGCTTCATGCAGACGCTGGTCAAGACCTTTGCACATCTGCCCGTGGGGCTCGCGATCTTTGACCCGCAGCGGCGGCTGCATCTGTTCAACCCCGCCCTGACCGACCTGACCGGCCTCGAATTCGAGTTTCTGGCCGCCCGCCCGACACTTGCCGCCTTTCTCGACCAGTTGCGCGACCGCCGGATGCTGCCCGAGCCGCGGGACTATCGCAGCTGGCGCCAGCAGTTCACCGAACTCGAACACGGGCGCGACGGCCATTATGAGGAAACCTGGACGCTGCCCACGGGCCAGACCTATCGCGTTTCCGGCCGTCCCCATTCCGATGGCGCCGTCGCCCTGCTGGTCGAGGATATCACAGCCGAAATAACGCTTACGCGCCGGTTCCGCGCTGAACTTGAGACGGGTCAGGCCGTGCTCGACGCGATGGATGAGGCCGTGATCGTCTTTTCCGGCTCCGGCGTCGCCACGATGGCCAACCGCGCCTATGCCGCGCTTTGGGGCGTCGACCCGATGAGCGCGCTGAGCGAGATCACGCTTCAGGATTCTGTCCGACAGTGGCAGGCGACGGATCGCGGCACTGACTGGATGGCGCTTTCGGCCATGGCCTCGGCGCGCGAACCGGCAAGCCGGCGGATCGTCAGCGACCTTGGACAGATCGTCGTGCGGACAATCCCGCTGGCGGGCGGATCACTGATGATCGGGTTCCGCCGAGAGGCCACGCCAGCCCCGGTCACAGCGCCCGTCATACCGCCCGTGACAGGGCCCGTGACAGAGCAAGCCGTCTGAGCGAGCCCGCCAGACGCCCGCCGGGCACTGCCGCCGCAAAGCCGCTTGCGCATGGATGGCCGCGCGGTAAAAGTCGCCCGATGACGATGGGCGATATCAGTCTGACACTCGATCTGCCGGACGCCGAGGCCACGGACGCGGTCGCGCACCGGGTCGCGCCGGGCCTGCGCGCCGGTGACGTCCTGCTGCTGGAGGGCCCGGTCGGTGCCGGCAAGAGCCACTTTGCGCGCGCCCTGATCCGCGCGCGGCTCGGGGATGAGACCGAGGTCCCCTCGCCCACCTTCACGCTGGTCCAGACCTATCCGGGCACGCCGGACATCTGGCATACGGACCTTTATCGCCTGTCCCATCCCGATGAGGCACTTGAACTCGGTCTGGCCGAGGCCTTCGAGACCGCGATCTGTCTTGTGGAATGGCCGGAGCGGCTTGGGGCGCTTACGCCCGAACAGGCGATCCGGCTGCGGTTCGAACATGCGGGCGACGGGCGGCGTCTCTGTCTCTCCGGCCCTGCCGACCGCCTCTTGCACCTTTTCCCGGAGATCCCGACTTGACCAGCCGCGCCCAGCTCTCATCCCGGTTCATCGAGGCCGCCGGATGGGACGATGCCCGCCGCACGATCCTTGCCGGCGACGCCTCGCCCCGCCGCTATGACCGGCTGGAACGGACCGGGGACTCGGCGGTGCTGATGGATGCCGATCCGGCCACCGGCGAGGACGTGCGGCCCTTCATAGAAATCGCGAGGCATCTTTCGGCGCTCGGCCTCTCGGCCCCCCGCATCTTCGCGGCCGATACCGGGCATGGCTTCCTGCTGCTGGAGGATCTCGGCGACGATCTTTACGCAAGGCTCCTGCAACGCATCCCCGCGCTGGAGCCGGAGATCTATGCCGCCGCCGTGGATGTGCTTGCCGAATTGCAGCGCCATCCCGCGCCAGAGGGACTGGACGCATACGACGCCCCCGCAATGGCCGATCTAGCCGCGCTTGCACTCGACTGGTATCTGCCCGCCGCGACCGGGCAGAAAGTCGATCGGACCGGTTTCGTGGGGCTGACACAGGAGCTGCTGGCGCGCTGCGCCCCCGCCTACGACGGGCTCATCCTGCGGGATTACCACGCGGAGAACCTGCTGTGGCTGCCCGAACGACAGGGGCTGGCGCGGGTCGGCCTGCTGGATTTCCAGAACGCGATGCGCGGCCATCCCGCCTACGATCTCGTGTCGCTGACCGAAGATGCGCGCCGCGACGTGCCCCGACCGCTGGCGGAGGCGATGCAGGCCCGGATGGCAAAAGCCCTGGGCGCTGATCCCGAAAGCTTCGGCATCGCCTGCGCGGCGCTTGCGGCACAACGCAACCTGCGCATTCTGGGGGTCTTTGCCCGGCTCTGGCTGCGGGACGGAAAGCCGCAGTACATTCCGCTTCTGCCCCGGGTCTGGAACCATCTGATGCACGACCTGTCGCATCCCGAACTGGCATCGCTGCGCGAGGAGGTCATGCGCCTTCTGCCGCCCCCCGAGCCTGAGGTCCTGGAAAGGATACGCGCGTGCCGGACGCCGTGATGATCTTTGCGGCGGGCTTCGGGACCCGGATGGGGGACCTGACCCGCAGCCGGCCGAAGCCGCTGATCCCGGTGGCGGGCGTTCCGCTGATTGACCGGGCGCTTGAGATCGCGGCGGATATCCCGCGCCGCGTGGTCAACGCGCATTACCTGCACGACCAGATCACGACCCATCTGGCGGGCCGCGATGTCGCCCTCTCGGTCGAATGGCCCGAGATACTGGAGACCGGCGGCGGCCTGCGCCACGCGCTGCCACTGCTGCGGGCGGGGCCGGTCTTTACGCTCAACTCTGACGCGGTATGGCGCGGGCCGAACCCGCTTGACTGCCTTCGCGAAGCATGGCGGCCCGGGATGCAGGCGCTCTTGTTGCTGGTCCGGCCGGAAAACGCGCGGGGCTACACCCGTGGCGGTGATTTCGGGCTGAAGGGCGACGGCCGGCTGACACGCGGCGGGCCCTTCATCTATACCGGCGCGCAGATCATCCGCACCGAGGGGCTTTCGGAGATTCCGGACAAGGCGTTCTCGCTCAACCTCCTCTGGGACAGGATGGCGGGAGAGGGCGGGCTGTTCGGGCTCGCCTATGACGGGCTCTGGTGCGATGTGGGCCATCCGGAGGGCATCCATGAGGCCGAGCGGATGCTGCGATGACTGAAACCCCGAAGGCCCCCCGCCGCGACGGGCCGCTCTTTGCGCTGCCGCCCGGGGCCGATTTCCCCCGCGCGCTGGTCCGGGGCCTTTGCGCCCGCATGGCCGGCCGGCCGCCGGAAGACATGGCGCGGGTGGAGCTTTACCTCAACACCCGCCGGATGCAGCGCCGGGTGCGAGAACTTTTCGCGGCAGAAGGCGCGCGCCTTTTGCCCCGCATCCGGCTTGTGACCGATCTGGGGCGGGAGCTTGCGATGGCCGACCTGCCGCCCCCTGTTCCGCCGCTCCGACGGCGGCTGGAACTTGCCCGGCTCGTCTCGGCCCTGCTGGACCGGCAGCCCGATCTGGCGCCGCGCGCGGCGATCTACGATCTGGCGGACAGTCTTGCCACCCTGATGGACGAGATGCAGGGCGAAGGCGTCCCGCCCGAACGGATCGAGGCGCTGGATCTTGCCGATCATTCCCGACATTGGGAAAGAAGCCTCGCCTTCCTGCGCATCGTTGCCCGCTACTTCGGCCCCGAAGAGCCGCCCGATGCCGAGGCGCGTCAGCGGATGGTGGTCGAACGGCTGGCCGATCGCTGGGCAAAGGCGCCGCCCGATCATCCCGTCATCATCGCCGGCTCGACCGGATCGCGTGGAACGACGCTGCGCCTGATGCAGGCCGTGGCCGATCTGCCCCAGGGGATCATCGTGCTGCCCGGCTTTGATTTCGACATGCCGATGGCGGTCTGGGACAGCCTCGCCGATGCGCTGAGCGCCGAGGATCACCCCCAGTACCGGTTTTACCGGCTGATGCAGGTGCTGGGGCTTGGCCCCGCGGAGGTGCACCTTTGGGATGTGGCTCCGGCCCCCTCGGCGGCGCGGAACCGGCTCGTGTCGCTTGCCCTGCGCCCCGCGCCTGTCACGGACCAGTGGATGGTCGAGGGGCCGCAGCTTGCGGATATCGCCGCCGCGACCGCCGGCATGACGCTGGTCGAGGCGCCATCCCCCCGCGCCGAGGCGATGGCGATCGCACTGCGCCTGCGGCAGGCCGCGGCCCAGGGGCAGCGCGCGGCCCTGATCACCCCCGACCGGACGCTGACGCGGCAGGTGACCGCAGCCCTTGGCCGCTGGGGCATCGTGCCGGATGACAGCGCGGGCCGGCCGCTTGCGCTCTCGGCGCCGGGGCGGTTCCTGCGGCATGTGGCGGCGCTGTTCGGGGAACGCCTGACGGCCGAGACCTTGCTGACGCTGCTCAAACACCCGATCACCCATTCGGGTGCGGGGCGCGGCCCGCATCTGCTGTGGACGCGCGATCTGGAACTTCACCTGCGGCGCAAGGGTCCGGCCTTTCCCACCGGGGCGGCGATCCTCGACTGGGCGTCCGCGCGGGGCGATGACGATCTGATCCGCTGGGCAGGCTGGCTTGCGGCCCTGCTGGAGGGGCTCGAGACCATCGGCGAGCGCCCCTTGTCGGATCACGTCGCACAACACCTGCATCTCGCCGAGGCCCTGGCCGGGGGGCCAGAAGGCGGGACAGGCGAGCTTTGGCTGAAAGAGGCGGGCCAGACCGCCCGTCGCGTGGTCGACGACCTTCTTCGTGAGGCCCCGTGGGGCGGCATCTTTGCGACGGTGGATTACCGCGATCTCTTTGCCGCCGTCCTTCAGGGGGCCGAGGTGCGCGAAAGCCCGCAGGTCCATCCCGGCATCATGATCCTCGGCACGCTGGAGGCCCGGGTCCAGAGCGCGGATCTGGTGATCCTTGGCGGGTTGAACGACGGGGTCTGGCCCCCGGCGCCGACGCCCGACCCATGGCTGAACCGGCAGATGCGGCACGATGCCGGGCTTTTGCTGCCGGAACGGCGCATCGGCCTTTCGGCCCATGACTTCCAGCAATCGGTCGCCGCGCCCGAGGTGATCCTGACCCGCGCGATCCGCGATTCCGAGGCCGAGACGGTGCCGTCCCGCTGGCTCAACCGGTTGACGAACCTGATGGGCGGCCTGCGGGGCGAGGGCGCCACGGCCCTTGCCGCGATGCGGGCACGGGGGGGCGCGCTGCTGCGCCTGTCCTCCGCATGGGAAGGAGATTATCAGCCCGTTCCCCCGGCCCCGCGCCCCGCGCCGCGCCCCCCCGTTGCCGCCCGCCCAAGGGAACTGGCGGTGACGGCGATTTCGAAACTGATCCGCGATCCTTACGCGGTCTATGCGCGCTATGTCCTGCGGCTCCAACCGTTGCCACCCCTCCGCCCCGGCCCGGACGCGCTGTTGCGCGGATCGGTCCTGCACCGCGTCTTTGAAGAGTTCGTGCAGCGGGGCAAGGGCGACAGGGCGCAGTTGATGACCTTGGCGCAAGAGGTTCTGACGCGCGACGTTCCCTGGCCCGCGGCAAGGCGCCTGTGGCTTGCGCGGCTGGACCGGGTCGCGGACTGGTTTCTGGCGCAAGAGGCCGCGCGGCCCGGCCAGCCCGTCCTGATCGAGGAACGGGGCGGCCTGACCCTTGACCGCTTCGGGTTCCGCCTGACCGCCAAACCCGACCGGATCGACGAACTTCCCGACGGCAGCCTGCACATCATGGATTACAAAAGCGGTACGCCGCCCACGCAAAAACAGCAGGAGTTGTTCGACAAGCAGCTGTTGCTCGAGGCGATGATGGCCGAGCGCGGGGCGTTCCGGAACCTTGGCCCCCGGCCGGTGCAGGCGATCAGCTATATCGGCATTGGATCCGCCCCCAGGGAAGAACGCACCGACATCACCGAAGCCATGAACATCGAGACGTGGGAGGAGCTGCATCGCCTGATCGGGGCCTATACCGAGCCGCAGCAGGGCTATGCCTCTCGTCGGGCGGTGTTCGAGGAAAGATTTCCGGGCGATTACGACCACCTTGCCCGCTATGGCGAGTGGGAGATGACCGATGCCCCCTGGCCCGAGGATGTGGGATGATCCGTGACGACGCGAGCCTGCGGCAGGTTCAGGCCGCCGATCCGGGCGGGTCGACCTGGCTGTCGGCCAATGCGGGGTCGGGCAAGACGCGCGTTCTGACGGACAGGGTTGCGCGGCTTTTGCTGCGCGGGGTTCAGCCGCAGCGCATCCTCTGCCTCACCTATACCAAGGCCGCGGCAAGCGAGATGCAGAACCGCCTGTTCCGCCGCCTGGGCGAATGGGCGATGCTGGACGACCTGGCCCTGCGCGCGGCCCTTACGGAACTCGGCGCGGGCGAGGGGATCGACCAGAACCCGGATCAGGAGATGCTGCGCCAGGCGCGGCGGCTCTTTGCCCGCGCGATCGAGACGCCGGGCGGCCTCAAGATCCAGACGATCCATTCGTTTTGCGCATCCCTGCTGCGCCGCTTTCCGCTGGAGGCCGGCGTCACGCCGCAATTCACCGAGATGGACGACCGCGCCGCCGCCCTGCTGCGCGCCGAGATCGTCGAGGATCTGGCCGATCGCGCGCCGGAAACCATTGACGCAATCGCCTCATGGTTCACGGGCAAGGATCTTTCCGCCCTGACCGCCGAAATTGCCGGCCGCCGCGACGCGCTGGCCCATCCGCTGGATGCGGGGGCGGCGCGGGCGCTTTTCGACCTTCCGCCCGACTACGACCATGACCGTCTTGAGGCCGAGGTGTTTCTGGGCAATGAGGCCACGCTGCTGGGGCAACTTGTTCAGGCGCTGCGGGCCGGCGGCCCGAACGACAGCAAGGACGCGGGCCGTCTGGCCTCGGTACTCGACGCGCCGCCGCTCGCGCAGCTTCCGGTGTTCGAAAACGTGTTCCTGTTCGGCGCCAAGGCTGCCCAGCCCTTTTGCGCAAAGATCGGCAAGTTCCCGACCAAGGCCACCCGAGAGGCGCTTGGCCCCGCCATGGACCGGATCGAGGATTTCATGCGCCGGGTCGAGACCGCGCGCCCGCGCCGCATCGCGCTCCATGCCGCAGGAAAGACCCATGCGCTGCACCGCTTTGCCGCGGCCTTCCTGCCGGAATATGCCGCGCGCAAGGCCCGGCGGGGGTGGCTCGACTTCGACGACCTGATCCTGCGGGCCGTCGCGCTGCTGACCGATCCTTCCGTTGCGCAATGGGTGCTGTTCCGGCTGGATGGTGGCGTCGATCATATCCTCGTGGATGAGGCGCAGGACACGAGCCCGACCCAGTGGCAGGTGATCGAGCTTCTGGCGCAGGAATTCACCGCAGGCCAGGGCGCGCGCGGCGACGGCCGGACGATCTTTGTGGTGGGCGACAAGAAACAGTCGATCTATTCGTTCCAGGGGGCCGATCTGCGTGCCTTCGACCGGATGCGCGGCCATTTCGGCGCGCGCCTTGCGGCGGTCGATGTGCCGCTTTCGGCGCTGACGCTCGAACATTCGTTCCGGTCCTCGCCGGCAGTTCTGCGGCTGGTGGACATGACCCTTGGACCCCGGGCCGACAGCGGGCTGGGCGGTGAGGTCAACCACATCCCCTTCTGGCCCGACATGCCCGGTCGCGTCGATCTGTGGCCCGTCGTCCCCGCCGCCGACAAGCCGGAGGACAGCGACTGGTTCGATCCGGTCGATATCCTGCCGGCCGAACATCACTATGCCCGGCTTGCGCGTCAGATCGCCCGCGAAATCCGCCGCCTGATCGACGCCGGCACCCGCATTCCCGCCCATGGCGGAACGCGTCCGATGACCGAGGGCGACGTGCTGATCCTTGTGCAGCGGCGCTCGGAACTCTTTCACCAGATCATCCGCGCCTGCAAGGCCGAGGGGCTGGCGATTGCGGGGGCCGACCGGCTCAAGCTGGGCGGAGAGCTTGCGGTGCGCGATCTTTCCGCGCTTCTGGCCTTTCTCTCCACCTCCGAGGATGAACTGTCGCTGGCCGCCGCGCTGCGCTCGCCGCTCTTTGGCTGGACCGAGGCGCAGCTTTACGATCTGGCACAGGGGCGCAAGGGATGGCTGTGGGAGGCACTGCGCCAGCGCGCGGCCGAGTTTCCGGACACGATGGCGATCCTGACCGACCTGCGGGACCAGTCCGACTTTCTGCGGCCCTACGACCTCCTGGAACGGGTGCTGACCCGCCATGACGGCCGCCGCCGCCTTCTGGCCCGTCTGGGGCCCGAGGCCGAGGACGGGATCGACGCGCTTTTGTCGCAGGCGCTGGCCTATGAACGGATGGATGTGCCCAGCCTGACCGGTTTTCTCACCTGGCTCGCGACCGAAGAGGTCGAGATCAAGCGCCAGATGGACAGTGCCGGAAACCGCATCCGGGTGATGACCGTGCACGGCGCCAAGGGGCTGGAGGCCCCGGTCGTTATCCTGCCCGACACAGCCGAGCGTCGCCCGCGGCAAGGGGGTGAGCTTTTGTCGCTGGCGGATGGCGCGATCGCCTGGCGCGTCGCGGCCGATGCCTGTCCACCGGCCCTTGCCGAGGCGCGCGAACGGCAGCGTATGGCCGAGGCGGAGGAAAACCTGCGCCTGCTTTATGTCGCCATGACGCGGGCGCAAAGCTGGCTCATCGTCTGCGCCGCGGGCGAGGTCAAGGAAGGCGGCGATTGCTGGTACGCGACCATCGCCGCCGGCATGGGCGCTGCGGGCGCCGCGACGCTGCCGATGCCCGATCCGGCGGATGGTTTCATGCGCAGGCTGGCCCATGGCGACTGGCCGGCCGGGGCCGAGGCGCGCACGGCCCCGCAGGACAGCGCCGCCGCCCTGCCCGACTGGCTGCGCGCGCCGCTGCCCGCCTTGGCCGAGCCACCGGGGCCGATATCCCCGTCCGACCTCGGGGGCGCCAAGGCGCTGGCCGGCATCGCGGGCAGCAGCGAGGAAGAGGCAAAGCGCCGGGGCCGTCAGCTGCACCTGCTGCTCGAACATCTGCCGCTTCATGCGCCGGCCCGCTGGCCCGACCTTGCGCGAGAGTTGCTGGCAGCCGGCGAGGACGGCGTGGCCGAGGCCGAAATCGCACCCCTTCTGGCCGAGGCGCAGGCCGTTCTTGCCAATCCGGAGCTTTCGTTCCTGCGCGGCGCCGGCGCCCTGGCCGAGGTGGACATCACCGCCGAGATCGAGGGGCGGCGCATGTTGGGCACCATCGACTGCCTGATCGTCGAGCCGCATCGCGTGCTTGCGGTCGATTACAAATCCAATGCAACCGTGCCGCAGGCCGCAGCGGACGTGCCCGAAGGCATCCTGCGCCAGATGGGGGCCTATGCTGCTGCTCTGGAACAGATTTATCCGGACCGGAGGGTGGAAACCGCGATCCTGTGGACGCGGACGGCGCGGCTGATGCCCCTGGAACCCGATCAGGTTGCGGCAGCCTTCTCACGGGCCACCACATCTTGACGCCCCGCTGCGGCGTTCTTAGGTTCACGGGCAACCGCCGCTACCCCCCGAAAAGGAGATCACCATGGCTACCGTCGCCGTAACCGACGCCACCTTCGATGCCGAAGTCCGGCAATCCGACATTCCCGTCGTCGTGGACTTCTGGGCAGAGTGGTGCGGTCCGTGCAAACAGATCGGTCCCGCGCTTGAGGAACTGTCGGAAGAATATGCCGGCCGCGTCAAGATCGTGAAGGTCAACGTGGACGAGAACCCGAACGCTCCGGCCCAGATGGGCGTGCGGGGTATTCCGGCGCTCTTCCTCTTCCGCGATGGCGAGGTCGTGTCGAACAAGGTGGGCGCTGCACCCAAGGCCGCGCTGGCAAGCTGGATCGCCCAGTCGGTCTGATCCGGCGTTTCCAACGCACGGAAAAGGGGCGCGCTGCGCCCCTTTTTCATGCCCGCCGCTTGGCATGCCCTCAGGCGCGGCCGACCGACTGGCGCTGTTCCCCCAGCCCCTCGATCCCGAGCGTCACGACCTCTCCGCCACGCAGGAAACGGGGCGGGGTCCGGCCCATGCCCACGCCGGGGGGCGTGCCGGTGGTGATCACGTCGCCGGGCTGGAGGCTCATGAACTGGCTGACATAGGACACGATGGTTGGCAGGTCGAAGATCATCGTGGCGGTGCTGCCGTCCTGCATCCGCTCGCCATCCACCTCCAGCCACAGGCGCAGCGCGCGGGGATCGGCGATTTCATCCCGCGTCACGAGCCATGGGCCGATCGGCCCGAACGTGTCGCAGCCCTTGCCCTTGTCCCAGGTGCCGCCCCGCTCGTTCTGGAATTCGCGCTCGGACAGGTCATGGACGACGCAGTAGCCGGCGATGTGGTCCATCGCATCCGCCGCCTCGATATAGACGCCCGCCTTGCCGATGACGATGCCCAGCTCCACCTCCCAGTCGGTCTTGGCTGACCCGCGGGGGATCAGGATCTGGTCGTTGGGGCCGCAGATCGCGCTGGTGGCCTTCATGAAGATTACGGGTTCGGTCGGTATCGGCATCCCCGCCTCGGCCGCATGATCGGCATAGTTCAACCCGATGCAGATGAACTTGCCCACCGCGCCCACGCAGGGGCCGATCCGCCCCTCGGGCAGGACGGGCAGCTTTTCGGGGTCGAGTGCTGCGATCCGCACAAGCGCCGCGTCGGAAAGCGCCTCGCCCGCGATATCGGCGACATGCCCCACCAGACTGCGGTAACGGCCATCCGGGCCGAGCAGCGCGGGCACCTCTGCCCCCGGGGCGCCGATACGTGCCAGTTTCATATGGTCTCCTTTCTCGAATAATCACCCTGCACTATTCGCTGGCGCGGGCAAGAAACTCCATCAGCGCGGCCCGGTCGCCCGCGTCGGTGATCCGCTGATCCGGCATCCGGCTGCCGGGCGTATAGGCGTCCGGGCCATGTTCGAACAGTTCGGACACGGTTTCCGGCGTCCAGACGATGTCCATCCCGCGCAGGGCCGGCGAGAACTCATAACCCGGCAGCGTCGCGATCCGGCGCCCGAAGATGCGGTGCAGCGTCGGACCGGCGCGGTTGCCGTCATCGGGACCAAGACTGTGACAGACCGCGCAGGCGCGCCAGACCTCTGCCCCGCGGCTGCCATCGGCGGTCAGTTGTGCAACGCGCGGATCATCGGGGGCCGCGACGGACAGCGGATCGCCGGTTGTGGCATCCCAGCGCCGGACGATCCCGTCCCCACCGCCGGTAAACAGTTCCCCGCCCGCCAACGCGAGCGACCAGACCGGCCCCTGCCCCGGCGCGATGGACAGGGGCGGGTCCTGGCCCTCGGCGTCCAGCACCCAGACCGTACCCTCGATCGCCGCGACGGCCAGCCGCCCTTCGGCGGCCGCGACCGCGATCAGGGGGCGATCTGCAAGAAAACGTTCGCGCAGCACGCCGTCCAGCGGCGACACGAGGCGCAGCGCCCCGTCGGCAAAGACCACCGCCGCGACATCGCCCGCCATTGCCAGATCGTTCGGCTGGGCCGGCAGGCCGATACTCGCCGCAGGCGCGCCGCCATCCCAGACCACAAGACGCAGATCGGCACCGACCGAGACAAGACGCCCGTCCGGCAGCCGGGCAAGCCCGGTCACCTGCCCGTCATGCCCCCCTTGCTGACGCGGCGCATCGTCCCCGTCCATTACGAAAATCCGACCGTCCCATCCGGCCGAGGCGACACTTTCCGCCGCCACCGAAAGCGCCGCCACCGGCGCCTCATGCAGCGTCTCGACCCGTTCCGGCGCGCCGTCGGCGCCCCAGACCACCACACGCCCGTCCTGCCCGCCCGAGACAAGACGACCGTCCGGCAGAAAGGCAACGGCGGTGACGTTCCCTTCGTGCAGGCGCAGGGCGCGGCGTGCGGTCCCGGACCCGATGTCCCACAGCAACACCCGCGTGTCGAAACTGCCCGAAAGCGCCTTTCCCCCCTCTACGACCAGCGCCGAAACCGGGCCGCCGTGCCCGCGCAGATCCTGCGCAAAGGCGGCCGTTCCCGTCCCGCCGGGCAACACCACGGACACGGCCACAAGCAGCAGTGCGGTGAAGGCCATGCGCATCCCTTGATCCCCCTTTTGACGCGATACCCTAGGCCGCCGACCCTTGGCTGGCAACAGCGCCGCTCTGGACTTTGCCCATCCGACCGGTGCAGGTTGGGGGCCACAAAAGGACCGCCCATGCCAAGCTTGACCGACACCGATTACCTGATCGGGCCCGACCCGACGAACCCGCGCCTGACCCGCGCGCTGGTCGGGCATGACCAGTCGGGCGCCGAGGTCGATCTGAACGTGGTCGAGGAACGGCCGCTGACGATCTTTCTCAATTCCCAGGAAATCGTCACGGCGATGACCATCGGGGACTATCCCGAATATCTCGCGCTCGGGTTCCTGCGGAACCAGGGGATGCTTGGCCCCGACGAAACCGTGACGGGCGTCGATTACGACGAGGAACTGGAAACCGTGGTCGTCCGCACCGCCAGCCAGACGACCTATGAGGAAAAGCTGCGCAAGAAGACCCGGACCTCGGGCTGTGCGGTAGGCACTGTTTTTGGCGACATGATGGAGGGGCTGGAGGGCGTCGTTCTGCCTCAGGCGCCCGTGCGGACCTCATGGCTTTACGAACTGGCGCACCGGATCAACCGCACGCCGAGCCTCTATCTGGAGGCAGGGGCGATCCACGGGACGGTGCTGTGCAAGGGGCCGCGCCCGCTGATCTACATGGAGGATGTCGGCCGCCATAACGCCGTCGACAAGATCGCGGGCTGGATGCTGTCCGAAAAGATCGAGGCTGCCGACAAGATCCTTTACACGACCGGACGGCTTACATCGGAGATGGTGATCAAGACTGCGATGATGGGCATTCCCGTGCTCGCCAGCCGGTCGGGTTTTACCGCCTGGGGGGTGGAGATCGCGCGGCAGCTTGGCCTGACGCTGATCGGACGGATGCGGGGGCGGCGCTTTGTCTGCCTGTCCGGAGAGGCGCGCCTGATCCGCGATGCCGATCCGCTGGCAATCCCCGAGGATGAGGCCCGCAACCGTCGCAAGGGGGCGTCGGATGACTGAGCTGCCCCATATCGCAGGCGTGATCCTTGCTGGCGGGCGCGCAACCCGCATGGGGGGCGGGGACAAGGGGCTGCGCGCCCTGGGCGACCGGCGCCTGATCGACCATGTGATAGACCGTCTGGCCCCCCAGGTCGCGCGCGTGGCGCTTAACGCGAACGGCGATCCGGTGCGGTTTGCCGATCTGGGCCTGCCGGTTCTGGCGGACAGCCTGCCCGACCATCCGGGGCCCTTGGCGGGCGTGCTTGCCGGGCTCGACTGGGCGGCGGCCGCGGGCTATGCGGCCATCGTCACCGCCGCAGCGGACACACCCTTTTTCCCTAGGGACCTCGTTGCACGGCTGACAGCGGCGGCTGGCCCCTCGGGCCTCGCGCTCGCGGCCACACCGGATGAGACGGGGCGGCTGCGCCGGCATCCGACCTTCGGTCTCTGGCCCACCGCGCTGCGCGACGATCTGCGGGCCGCGCTGGCGGACGGGCTGCGCAAGATCGTTCTCTGGACCGATCGGCACGGCGCGGGAACGGCGTGTTTTCCGGTCGGTCCGCACGATCCCTTCTTCAACGTGAACACGCCCGAGGATATGGCGCTGGCGGAGCAGATTCTGCGAAAGACTTTGCGGGACGGGATATGAAGCTTTACGGTATCGTGGGCTGGAAGAACACCGGCAAGACCGGCCTTGTCGAGCGTCTGGTGACAGAGATCGTCGGGCGCGGCCTTACGGTCTCGACGATCAAGCACGCCCATCACAACGTCGATATCGACCAGCCGGGGCGGGACAGCTACCGCCACCGGGCCGCGGGCGCGCAAGAGGTCCTGCTGGCGTCGGGGCGGCGATGGGCGCTGATGCACGAATTGCGCGATGCGCCCGAACCGCCCCTTGCTGCGCTGCTGTCGCGGCTGTCGCCGGTCGATCTGGTGCTGGTCGAGGGCTACAAACGCGACGATCACCCGAAGGTCGAGGCGCATCGTGCCGCCGCCGCACGCGATCTGCTGGCCGCAACCGATCCGACGGTGCGCGCCGTGGCAAGCGACAGCGCGCTGTCCGGACTCTCGGTTCCGCTCTTCGATCTCGACGACACGGGCGCGATCGCCGACTTCATCCTGCGCGAGGTGGGGCTGTGAGGTTCGATCGCATCGCGGTAATCGACTGGTCAGCGGCGTCGGTTCCGTCGCCCGCCCGTCCGTCGCCCGATGCGATATGGCTCGCCGTTGCCGCCGGCGATCAGGTCGAGACCACCTATTTCCGCACCCGCGCGAGCGCTGTCGAGGCGCTGCAAACGCTGGCGCGCGAAAGCCTGTCCAAAGGCGAGAGGCTGTTGATCGGTGCCGATTTTCCGTTCGGATATCCGCGCGGCCTTGCGGCGGCGCTGACCGGTCGCCCCTCGGCGCTGGCCCTGTGGGACTGGATCGCCGCGCGCATCAACGACGATCCCGACAACCGCAACAACCGGTTCGAGCTTGCCGCCACCATCAACCAGGGCTTTCCCGGCATGGGCCCCTTCTGGGGGCGTCCCGCGGCGCTGGACCTGCCCGCCTTGCCGGAACGCGGGACCGAGCGTCACGGGCACGGGCTGCCGGAACGCCGGCTGGTCGAACAGCGGGTGCCCCGGGCGCAAAGCTGCTGGAAGCTGTACACGACCGGCTCCGTGGGGTCACAGGCGATCCTGGGCATCGCGGCGCTCCAAAAGCTGCGCCGGAGCTTCGGGACGCAGCTTTCCGTCTGGCCGTTCGAGCCGCTGGCGCAGATCGTTCTGGCCGAGGTCTACCCCTCGCTCCTGGCCGGGGCTGTCACGGATGAGATCGCCCGGACCGGCGCCATCAGGGATGAGGCCCAGGTGCGGCTTCTGGCGCGCGCGCTCATGGCGCTCGGTCCCGATATAGGCGCGGTTTTCTCGCCTGATGCCTCGGCCGAGATCCTGAGCGAGGAAGGCTGGATTCTCGGCGTCGGCGCCGAGGCGCAGTTGAAAGCCGCGACGACGCCCCGCCTCGCACCGCCGCGTCTGCGCAACGACTGTTTCGCTCTGCCGGCCGGTGTGAACTGGACCCCGGTGGATGAGGCGCTCGCCCTGCTGCGCGCCCGTCTGGAACCGGTCGTAGAAACGGAAACCGTGGATCTGGCGCGGGCCGACAGCCGGGTTCTGGCGCGGGACGCGGTGGCCCGGCGCTCCAACCCTCCGGCGCCGAATTCTGCGGTGGACGGGTATGGCTTTGCCCACGATGCGACCGGCGAGGGGCCGCAGCTTTTGCCGCTTGTGCCCGGGCGGGCGGCGGCCGGGGTGCCGTTTCAGGGAGCGGTAACGCCCGGCCACGCCCTGCGCATCCTGACCGGCGCGATCCTGCCCCAAGGCGTCGATACCGTGGTGCTGGAGGAAGACTGTTCCACCGACGGACAGCGCATCGCCTTTGAAGGACCCGTCCGCAAGGGCGCGAACACCCGCCGTGCGGGCGAGGATCTGAGCGCCGGCGACCGCGCCCTGCCCGCCGGACACGTGCTGCGCGCGCCGGATCTTGCGCTGCTCGCCGCGACAGGCCTCGGAACCCTGGACGTCTTTCGCCGGCTGCGCGTCGGCGTCTTGTCGACGGGGGATGAGATCGAGCCGGATCTTTCGACCGATCTGACCAAGCCCGGGCGCATCCATGACGCCAACCGGCCGATGCTTCTGGCGCTTGCGGCGCGCTGGGGCTACACGCCGGTCGATCTGGGGCATGTCGGGGATGACCGGCGCGCCCTTGCGGAACGACTGGATGAGGGCGCGCAGCAGGCGGATGTGATCCTGACCTCCGGCGGCGCGTCGGCGGGGGATGAAGACCACGTATCGGCCCTGCTGCGCGAGGCGGGGACGCTCCAAAGCTGGCGGATCGCCATCAAGCCGGGGCGCCCGCTGGCCCTTGCGCTGTGGCAGGGCGTCCCGGTCTTCGGCTTGCCCGGCAATCCGGTCGCGGCCTTCGTCTGTACGCTGATCTTCGGGCGACCGGCGCTGTCGATGCTGTCAGGCGCTGGCTGGACCGCGCCGATGGGGTTCGACGTACCCGCAGCCTTTGAAAAACGCAAAAAAGCCGGGCGGCGGGAGTATCTGCGCGCAAGGTTGACGCCCGAGGGTCAGGCAGAGGTCTTCCGCTCCGAAGGATCGGGGCGGATCAGCGGCCTCAGCTGGGCGGAAGGTCTGGTCGAACTGGACGACGGCGCCCGGCATGTAAAGCCGGGCGACTTGGTGCGTTTTCTGCCCTATGGCAGTTTCGGGCTCTGAGTTCAGAACTGCACGAGATTGCCGCCCGGCGAATTCGGGCGCGCGCCTTCGGTCGTGAACGCCTCCGGGCTGGTCATCTGAAAGCGGTTGTCGAGCACATAGGCAGCACCGGCAGCCACAGCTACAGCGACCACGATAGCGGCGATGAATGCTTTCATTTTGGACCCCTCCTTGATGGGTGTATTGTAGCGGATTTCCGCCGATCAGACTATCAAATTCAAATATCGAGCGCGTCGGAAAGCTTGCGGGCCAGCCCGGTATAGACCTGTCCCAGCACCCCGTCGGGCGAGAGGGCCGTGACCGGGCGGCCGCGATCCGACGCCTCCCGCAACTCCATTGTCAGGGGGACCGCGCCCAGATAGGGAACGCCGAGCCGGGCAGCCTCGGCCTCGGCGCCGCCACTGCCGAAGATGTCGTGCCGCGCGCCGCAATCGGTGCAGATGAAATGCGCCATGTTCTCCACAAGGCCCAGAACCGGCACATCGACCTTGCGGAACATCGCGATGCCGCGCCGCGCGTCGATCAGCGCAAGATCCTGAGGCGTGGAAACGATCACCGCACCGGCAAGCGTGGTGCCCTGCGCGATGGCAAGCTGCGCGTCGCCCGTCCCCGGGGGCATGTCGATCAGCAGCACATCGAGCCGCCCCCAATCCACATCGGCCAGCATCTGGGTGATCGCCGACATGACCATCGGCCCGCGCCAGATCATCGCGGTCTCATCATCGACCAAAAGGCCGATCGACATGACCTTGAGGCCGAACGCCTCCATCGGGATCAGCCGCCGGTCGGGGCCCACCTGCGGACGACCGACCAGCCCCAGAAGCGTCGGCAGCGAGGGACCATAGATATCGGCATCCAGTATCCCGACCCGTAACCCGAGCGCCCGCAGCCCAAGCGCAAGGTTGACGCTGGTGGTGGATTTGCCGACGCCGCCCTTGCCCGAGGCGACGGCGACGACCTTTCCCACCTCTGGCAGGACCTTGGCGGGCGCGGCGCGCAACCGCGGCGCTTCTTGCGCCGGCGCCTCGCGCGCTGCGGTCAGCACGGTCGCCTCGCGCGCTGCGGTCAGCACGACGGACGCCTTGACGACGCCCGGCAGGGCGGCAATCCGGCGCTCTGCCTCGGCGCGAAGACCGGAAAGCGCGGGCGCCTCTGCGGGGTTGATGCGCAGCGTGACCGTCACCTGCCCATCCCGCGCCACCAGTGCCTCGATGCGCCCCGCCGATACGGGATCGGTGCCATCCGGCAGCCGCAGCCCCGACAGCACCTCGTGGACGGCTGCATCGATTTCCGGAGTTTCGCTCACTCGGGCCTACCTGTCATGCGAAGGCCCGGCACCACGTGCCGGGCCTTTTCCGTGGGCAATGGCGTCACTCGGCAGGGGTCGCCGAGGGCGGGGCCGCGCGATTCTTGGCCTCCATCTCTTCCACCCAGAGCGAATGGTGCTCTTTCGCCCAGTTTTCATCGACCTCACCTTTGCCCATGGCGTCAAAGGCGCCCTCCATCCCGACAGAGCCGATATAGATATGGGCGATGATGACAGCCGACAGCAGCGCCGCGACCACACCATGGATCACCTGATAAAGCTGCCAGTCGGCGGCCGCGCCGGCTTCCACCGGAAAGAGCAGCATGATCCCGGTGAAGGACAGTGCCGCACCCCCGATGACAACTGCCCAGAAGATCATCTTTTGGCCAAAGTTGAACTTCTTGGCCGGCGGATGTGCCCCCTTCTTGAGGATGCCGCCGCCCTGTTTGATCCATTGCATGTCGATCTTGTTGGGAATGTTATGCGCGACCCAGAACAGGAACACCAGCACCAGCGCGACCATGAAGGGCCAGGCAAGGTAGTTATGCGCGAGCTTGCCCCAGGCGGTCATCGTGCCGAACGCGCCGTCCCCGATGATCGGGCGCAGCACGGCGCGCCCCACCACGAGGTTGAGCCCGGTCAGCGCCAGAATGATGAAGCTTGCCGCAAGGAGCCAGTGCGAAAACCGCTCGATTGCGCTGAAGCGCGGGATCATGCGGCCCGACAGACCCGCCTCGACGCGGATACGCCCGCGAATGAGGTAAAAGAGCGCCAGCGCCACGACCGAGCCGATCACCGCCACCGCAAAGAGCAGCGTGATCGTGTCGCGATGCAGATTTGCCCAACCCGGATTGCCGGGCTTGATGAGATCGGCCGCCCGCTGGTCGGGGATCGAGACACGGCCATGCACCGTCTGCCCGCTTTGCAGCGCGTCGAGCAGCGCATCCTCATGGACCGAATTGGCCGTCGGGTTGATCTGCTGCGCGCTCGCCCCCGGCACCCCGAGGCCGAGCAGCACCATGATGGCGAAGGCGGCGATTGCCGAGAGGAAGGATACGGGTTTCATTGTCGTCCCCTTACACTGCAACGGTTTCGCCATAGGCGGTGCGCCAACCCCAGGCGCCCGACCCATAGCCACGGGTCACGACCCGTTCACGATAGATATCTGCGATGATGTCGCCATCCCCCGCCAGAAGCGCCTTGGTCGAGCACATCTCGGCGCAAAGAGGCAGCTTGCCTTCGGCCAGCCGGTTCGTGCCATAGCGGACATATTCTGCCTCGGTCATGTCGGCCTCGGGGCCGCCCGAGCAATAGGTGCATTTGTCCATCTTGCCGCGCGTGCCGAAGTTGCCGACCCGCGGATATTGCGGCGCGCCGAAGGGGCAGGCGTAGAAGCAATAGCCGCAGCCGATGCAGGTGTCCTTGGAGTGCAGAACGACGCCGTCGTCGGTGGTGTAGAAGCACGAGACCGGGCAGACGCTTGCGCAGGGCGCGTCGGTGCAGTGCATGCAGGCCATGGAAACCGACCGCTCACCCGGAAGACCGTCATTGATCGTGACAACGCGGCGGCGGTTGATGCCCCATGGCACCTCATGCTCGTTCTTGCAGGCAGTGACGCAGGCGTTGCACTCGATGCAGCGGTCCGCGTCGCAAAGGAATTTCATACGTGCCATTCTTGATATCCTCCCTTACGCGGCCGCGATCTGGCAAAGCGTGACCTTGCCTTCATGCATCCCGGTCACCGGGTCATAGCCATAGGTCGTGATGACGTTTACCGATTCCCCAAGGACATAGGGGTCGGTGCCCTGCGGATACTTGTCCCGCTGATCCTCACCCTGGAACCATCCGGCAAAGTGGAAGGGCATGAAGGCCACCCCGGGCGCCACGCGTTCGGTCACAAGCGCCTTGACCCGGGCGCGGCTTTCGCCTTCGGGGCCGGTCACCCAGACCCAACCGCCATCAGCAATACCCCGCGCGCCGGCGTCCGCGGGATTGATCTCCACGAACATGTCCTGCTGAAGCTCGGCGAGCCACGGGTTCGACCGGGTTTCCTCGCCGCCGCCCTCATACTCGACCAGACGGCCAGAGGTGAGCACGATCGGGAAGGCCTCGTTCACGCGACGGTCGACCATCGACTGCTGGATGCTGCGCCCGATATTCGGAACGCGGAACTGGCGGCCGTCCTCGCGGGTCGGATAATCCGCCACAAGGTCGGGACGCGGCGTGTAGATCGGCTCCCGGTGGACCGGGATCGGGTCGGGCAGGTTCCAGGCGATCGCCCGGGCCTTGCCGTTTCCGAAGGGCACGCAGCCATGCTCGATCGCCACGCGCTGGATACCGCCCGAAAGGTCGGTCGACCAGCTGACCGTATCGATCCGTTCCGGATCGCCGCCGCCGATACGCTCGATCACCGCCAGTTCCTCGGACGTGAGATCGGCGTCCCAACCAAGCCGCCGCAGGAGCGCCATGGTGAATTCGGGATAGCCATCCTCGATCTCGGAGCCGACCGGCCAGCTTCCTTCGGCCAGAAGGGTTGCGCCCTCATGCTCAAGCCCGAAGCGCGGACGGAAGGCACCGCCGCCATCCCGGACCGGAATGTTCGGGTTATAAAGGATATGCGTACCCGGATGGCGGAATTCGGGCGTACCCCAGCAGGGCCAGGGCAGACCGTAGTAATCGCCGCCGATCTCGGGCTCATCCGCCGGGGCGCGC
This sequence comes from Halodurantibacterium flavum, assembly GCF_042681825.1. Taxonomy (NCBI): domain Bacteria; kingdom Pseudomonadati; phylum Pseudomonadota; class Alphaproteobacteria; order Rhodobacterales; family Paracoccaceae; genus Halodurantibacterium; species Halodurantibacterium flavum. The sequence goes on along the minus strand of NZ_JBHUGH010000036.1, from coordinate 23,007 downwards.
AGCGTCACCAGGTCGAACTTGTCCTGATTGCGCATATGTGCCTTCAGACGCTCCGGGCTTTGGCCCGTGTAGCCGGTGGACCAGCCGCCGCGGTTGATTTCGCGCAGGATCGACTCCGGCGTCGGTTCAGGGCCGAACTTGCCCTCGACCATCTCGTACTGCTTGAACATCGCATCCGCAAAGCCAAGCTTTTGCGAGAGCCTGTAAATCACGGAATAGTCGTTCGACGCCTCGAAGATCGGCTCGACGACCTTTTCTCCCCATTGCACCGACCGGTTCGACGCGGTCCGGCTGCCCGAACATTCGAACTGCGTGCCGATCGGCAGCAGATAGGTGTTGTCCGCCCGGTCATGCAGGGCGGCAAAGGTGGTCGGGTGCGGATCGGCGACAACCAGCAGGTCAAGCGCGTTCATACCCCGTTGGGCGTCCTGCATCCGCGGCACGGTGTTGCCGCCGTGGCCGAAGATCACCATTGCCTTGATGTTGTCGCGCTGATCGACCTCTTCTGCATCAAGAAGGGTCGCGTCGAACCAGCGGGTCGACGGGATGCCCGGCGTCTGCATGTTCTGTTCCGGCGTCCGCGGATCGCGCCCGCCCTTTGCCGGCACCGCGTCGAACCGCCCGACGAAATAGTCGTAGGGCACATCCCAGACGCGCGACCAGTGGCGCCACGCCCCCTCAACCAGGCCGTAGTAGCAAGGCAGGTTGGTGATATCGAGACCGAAATCCGTGGCGCCCTGAACGTTGCAGTGGCCACGGAAGATGTTGGCGCCCGAACCTTCGAACCCGACGTTGCCGGTAGCCAGCAACAGGTTGCAATAGGCGCGGACGTTGGCGGTGCCGACCGTGTGCTGCGTCCCGCCCATGCACCAGATGAAGGTCGAGGGTTTCTGCGTCGCAAAGGTTTCGGCCACGCGGCGCAGCTGATCGCCCGGGATGCCGGTCACACGCTCGACCTCCTCGGGGTTCCAGCGCGCGACCTCGGCCCGGACCTGATCCATCCCGTAGACGCGCTGGGACAGGAATTCCTGATCTTCCCAGCCGTTTTCAAAGATGTGCCACATGATACCCCAGATGATGGCGATATCGGTGCCGGGGCGCATCCGGATGTAGTCGGTCGCATGGGCGGCAGTGCGGGTGAACCGGGGATCGATGACGATCACGTTCGCCCGCTGGGTTTCCTTGCCCGCAAGAATGTGCTGCATCGAGACGGGGTGTGCCTCGGCCGCGTTCGAGCCCATGAAGATCACGGTCTTGGAGTTGCGGATGTCGTTGTAGCTGTTGGTCATGGCGCCGTAGCCCCATGTGTTGGCAACCCCCGACACGGTGGTCGAGTGGCAGATGCGCGCCTGATGGTCGACGTTGTTCGTCCCCCAGAAGGCCGCGAACTTGCGGAAGAGATAGGCGCCCTCGTTCGAGAATTTGGCCGAGCCGAGCAGGTAGACGGAGTCGGCGCCGTTGTTCTGCCGGATATCCAGCATCTTGTCGCCGATTTCCGCGATCGCCTGTTCCCAGGTGATCCGCTGCCATTCGCCGGCGACCTTCTTCATCGGGTATTTCAGGCGGCGGTCGCCATGGACGATCTCGCGGACCGAGGCGCCCTTGGCGCAATGGGTGCCGCGGTTGATCGGGCTGTTCCAGCTGGGCTCCTGTCCCACCCAGACGCCGTTCTGCACCTCGGCGGTGACAGTGCAACCGACCGAGCAGTGGGTGCAGATGTTCTTGCGGATTTCTGTCTCGATCGCGGGATTGACGAAACCGGCCTCGGCCCGGCGGACCATGCCGGCGCCCAGTGCACCCACGGTCGCGATGCCGCCCACGGCAAGCCCGGAAGCGCGCAGGAAGGACCGACGGTCGATGGCCTTCGCCGCAAGCCCGGTCGCCACGGATGCGAGCCGGCCGCGCGTTGCCTCAGCGGTTCTGCGTTTGACGAGCATCGGTCATTCCTCCGGCTTGTAGTAACGGTTGGTGCGATAGAAGGCCTGAACATGCTCCGTCTCGCGATAGCGGGCGCGGGTCCGCTCATCCCCGGTTTCCTCGGCGAAAACCGGGCGTGCCCCGCCTGCGGTGAGCGCTGCGGCCGAGGCCGCCCCTGCTGCGGCCCCGAAGAAGCCACGCCGTCCGATCCGGTTCTGACTGCCTTTTTCCGACATGTTCGCCTCCCTTTCAGGCGGGGCACCGCGCCCCTTGTCCGTTTTGGTCATCTTTGAATTCCAACTGGTCCGTGACGCCGCGCCTATGGCGCAAGTGCAAAGGCGCGGCGCTCTATCTCTATGAAAAGACGCCCGATTCCGGCGACGGGGGCGTAGAAATCCGTACTGGGCGCTGCGGCCAGGTCGTCAAAGAACTGGCCCGCCCAAGGCGCGAGGTGACGCGTGAAAAACACCTGATCGTCAAGGCCGCGGGCGCCGAATTCGCCCGTCGCAAGCCCGGCCATCACCTCGCACAGAAAGGCGATGTTATCCTCGGGCTCATGCCGTCCTGGCGCGCGTTCCAGCCCCAGCAGGCGCAGATCGCCCCGCAGATCGGCCAAGGGACGTTCGTTCAGGAACCCCGTCAGATAGAACGACGCATAGGGCAGCAACTCGCCGCGCCCCACGCCGATGAAAAGCTCGAAGAATTCCCGCTCGACACGCTTGGGATCAGCTGTCGCGGCCTTTTCGGCCAATGCTGCATAGGCCTGACCGAGCGGCGTCCCGGCATCGGGGTCGAGGCGGCGCAGATCATCCAGAATCGCGGCGTCCGGGGCCTGCGACAGAAGCCGCGCAATAAAGCCGTATTGCTGCGCACGCAGCAGATCATCCTGAGATACGGCTTGCCCGGCCTGCGCCCGGCTGGCGGATGTCATTGTCGGCGGCCCTTCCTGACTGGCTGGGCGGTTCGTGCCGCCCTGGCTGGTTTGTTCCCAAGATTATCGCATATCACGGCATGCACAAAGAGAAATACATAATTCTGCCGCAAAACCTTGCGAAATCATGAATGCTCTCCGGATTTCTAGGCGGGCGTCGCGCGACCATGGCGGCGGGGCGGAGTGTCCTTTGGCTCCGGTTCAGGCGCCGCGGCAGGGGAATTGATCGGCTCTTCGGGCGTTTCTGCAACCTCGGCGGCCGGTGCAGGGGGGATCTCGCCGGTCTCAGGTCGTCCCGTCGCCACTGCCTCCGGCTCTGTCACGGCTTCCTTGCCGAGGAACCGGTCGACCATGCGCGCCACGCTTTCCTGCGAAAGGGGGCCGCCATGACCCGGAACGCCGCCGGGCGTGTTCCAGTCCCAGGCGTAATCGCGCGCGACGTCCTGATGCGTGCTGATGACCGGGTCGAGCGCCCACATCCGCCGCAGGGCGGCATTGCGCAACGCCGCGGGAACCCCCCTTTGCAGGAACATGCGGATATCGCTTTCGACGCCCAGCGTCTCGATATCGGGCAGCGATGCGACCAGCGCCTCCTGCTCTGCCTCGGTCAGGGGCTCGGCGGCGGGTACTTCCCCGGGCACCTCCGGCGCCGTCGCCGGCGGCTCCTCCGGCCCGGGCTGGCTGGCGGCCCGTTTGCGGCGCGACCAGCGGTCGAGGAAGTTGTCGCTCATTTCGGCCCCCATTTCTGATCGGGGCGTAGGATGCGGGGCGCACGTGGGTCCTGATCCGGGGTGGCGGGGCTGCGGCGTCGCTTTTCGAACGGCAGCTCCACATGATGGAGGGTCGTGAAATCGGCAAGCGCGGCTTTCAGCGCCGCCGGCATCTCGACCGTCGCGACCAGAAGGCCGGGATCGCCGGCCAGCCCTTCGCCCTCATAGGGATCGACGGTCAGCAGATGAACGGCCACGCGGGACGCGTCCCGCGCAAGGCGCAGCGCCACCCAGACCGAGGGGCGCGTCGTCTGAAGGTTGTCCAGATAATGCGAGGTGTCGCCTGAATGCAGCAGCAGGTCATGCGCGCCCAGATACCAGTCCTCGATACTCGCCTCATGGCGCAGGCAGGTCCGGGCCTCGATGCCGGGCGCCGGCATCAGCAAGGCAAAGGGCTGCAACATCCGTTCCCCCCAGCGCGTCGCGGGCGGGCGTGACCGGGCGACGAGCCCGAGCTTATGAACTTCGGTCGGCATCGGATCAGTCTAATGCAGCGCCCGGCCTTCGGCCAGAGGCAGCCCCATCACAAGATTCTGCGGCTTCATGCGCAGGCTCATGCCCTCATCCAAGCCAAGGATAAGCCAGACCGGATGCCCCTGAACCGACGGAAGCACCCACCCGTTATCCTCGAATTCAAGCGTGAAGAGCCCGACGATCGTGCCCTCAGGCGTCGTGCCGTGCCAGAGAGCGTTGCCGATGGCGGTCCCCGTCTGGTCGAGACCGACGAACCAGCGCAGATCGACGCCCTCGGCGGTCACCTTCGGGGAAACGCGGACCGCCTCGCCCAGCAGATGGCGCACAAAGGCCGCCATGGCATCCGCCAGACCCTGCCGCGCCCTGGGATCGCCGCCGAAGTTCAGGACCATCGTATGGGCGTCGGACCTGCTCCAATAGGTCCAGGCATTGGCATCGGTCAGCACGTCCAGCCCCTCGACGCCACCCGACAGCATCGCGGTCAGCGGGGACTGATGCCGCTCTGCCTCCATCTCGGACACCAGTTCCTCATCGGCCAGCATCAATGCGCCGTCCCGCACATGCCCCCGCTGCGCGCGGAACATGAGTTCGGCGGCCCGCAGCGTGTGGACATCCTCGCACCCCTGCAAGGCATTCCGAAGGATCAGTTGCACAAGCTGGTCGTAAAAGACGACCGGCATCCGCCGCCCTTCCCGCACCAGCGCAAGATAGGCGGCCTCAACCGTTCCGGCCATGACCAGCGTATCGCGCAATCCCGCAAGAAAGCGCCAGTTTTCCTGCGCGTCACGGTCGGCAAGCGCGGCGATGGCGGTTTCCGGAACAGGCGCGCGCGGGTCCTGCCGCAACCGCGCATAAAGCGCGCGCTCGGCGGCGCAGGCATCGTCGGGCGGGATGATCTCGGGGCGGGCCAGCCAGGCGAGCAGCAATTCGTCGGTGACGATCATCCGTCCCGCCTCGTCCAGCCGGGTCAGGTGATGGCCGCTTGCGACCCAGAACTCCCTCATTCCTTACCTCGCAGATCAAGAAGGTCGATGCCGGGATCGTCCTCATCCGTCTCGATGATGTGGAAGGCCCGGTCATGGCCGCGCAGATAGCCCGCCGAAAATGCGGTTTCGTCTCGGGGCCGGATGGTGCGGAACTGTTCGCGGATATCATCCCCCTCTCGCGCGCGATGGAGCGCGATCAGCGTCCCCTGCGGATGGCCGCGGCAGATATCCTCGGCAAAGGCGATCTCTTCCTCGGCGGCGGGGCGGGCGGTCGCGATGTCCGGGGCGCCAAGCTTTGCCACGAACTGCGCCGCCAGCGCCTCGACCACGGCGGCACGTTCCTCGGGTCGGGCGGGGGTCACGGTCACAAGGGTGGAATGGCCAAAGCTCTCGACCCCCAGAAACCCGCTGCGGAACGCGATCTGTTCCTTGCGGTTCAGGTTCCCGGCGGGGCGGCCATGATAGAGAAAGGTCCCCGGCACCGCCCATTCGCCCGGTGCTGCCGCCGGGGCAAAGATCACCGTGTCCGAGGGATCGAGCTGGATGGTCCGGGGCAAGAGGATCACAGACGCGGCCCGTCCCGCTCGGCATCGCGCCAGCGGCAGGCGGCAAGCCCTTCGGCAAGGCGGATGCGGCGCTCGGCCCCGCCCGGCGTCCGTTCGACCAGATCGCCGTCTTCCAGCACGCGCGTCCCGCTGAGCATCGGCGGGTCGATCCGCGCCAGATAACGTTCTGCGACGGCGGCAAAGCCCTGATGCTTCCACCGGTCGAAATAGAGCATGAGGTAAGAGGCAAAGGTCTCCATGATCGCCTCGGGGCCGTCGAACTCCTCCTCTTTCAGCGAGGTGCTGTCGGGAAAGACACCAGGATCGGCCAGATGATCCCGATCCGCGATGAGTTCGGCGGAAAACACGAGCCAGTCGGGGACCTGATCCTCGGCGCAGCCCTGCGGCACCGACAGCCGCCCCCCGCCAAGGCGCGCCTTGTCGTAGCGGATGCCGTCGGGATAATCGAAACGGACCGAACGTTCCGGCGCGCAATGGGCCGCAAGCGCGTCGCCAAGCGCCCCCATTCCGGCAAAGACGGCAAGACGGGCGGTGGCCAGCGGGACCTCCGGTTCCAGAACCACGGCGACCGACCAGACGCCCCCGGCACAGCGGTAAACAAAGCTTCCGGCACCTTCGACGGGCGCAAGGCGCAGCGCCTCTTGCAGCGCGTTGCCATCGGCCGCTACCTGCGTGAACGGCGGCGGAAGAACCAGAGGGCTGGTCTGGACGGTCGGCATGGGTGACATTCGCCTCCTGCGGGGTTACATAGCGCCTAACGCACCTTGCCCGTCTCCGGCAAGGGCAAGCAGACCGCCAGCACAGGATGCCAGCCATGCCCGCCACTCCGCGCCTTATTCTGACCTGTTCGTGCGAAGGGACGATGCCGCTGGACGAACGGGCCCTGGAACGCGCCGGCTGCGGGAGGATCGCGGAAGGCGCGACACAGCTTTGCCGCGCCCAGCTCGACCGCTTTCGCGGTGCATTGGCCGAAGGCGTGCCGGTCACGGTCGCCTGCACGCAGGAACAGCCGCTGTTCGAGGAAGTCGCCGAAGAACATGGCGTGACCGATATCCTCTTTGCCAATATCCGCGAAACCGGCGGCTGGTCGGCAGATGCCCGCGCCGCCGGGCCCAAGATGGCCGCCCTGATCGCCGCCGCCGCCGAAGAGGCGAACCCGTATGAGATCACCTCGATGGAAAGCGCGGGCGTTGCGCTGATCCTCGGGGCCGGGGATGAGGCCGTTGCGGCGGCGGCCACCCTTGCCGACAGTCTGGACGTGACGGTGCTGATCGTGCCGGGGGCAACGGTCACGCCGCCGCGCCGCACGGTGTTCCCCGTGTTGCAGGGGCAGATCCGCAAGGCGCAGGGCGTCTTGGGCGCATTTGAACTGACGGTCGATGCCTATGCGGCGCCCGCCCCTTCATCCCGGCAGACGCTGGTGTTCGAGGGCGCGCGGAACGGTGCGGTGTCGCGCTGCGATCTGGTGATCGACCTGACCGGCGGTCGCCCGCTGTTCCCTGCGGATGATCTGCGTCCTGGTTATTTCCGGGCCGATCCCCGCGACCCGGTGGCCGTGGCCGAAACGCTGCGGCAGGCCGCCGGCATGGTCGGCACGTTTGACAAGCCGCGCTTCATCAGCTTTGCGCCGCAGCTTTGCGCCCATTCGCGCAACAAGACGACGGGCTGTACCCGCTGCCTCGACCTCTGTCCGACGGGGGCGATCACACCCGCGGGCGACACCGTGGCGATAGACCCGAACATCTGTGCGGGCTGCGGCCAATGCGCCGCCGCCTGCCCGACCGGGGCGGCAAGCTACGCCCTGCCGGACGTCGAAAGCCTTGCGCGCCGCCTGCGGACGCTGCTGCGGACCTGGTATCAGGCCGGCGGCACGGTCGCGCCGGTCGTGCTGTTGCATGACGATGCCCATGGAACCCCGTTGATCGACGCCTCGGCCCGGTTCGGGCGGGGCCTGCCCGCGCATGTCATTCCGGTGCTGGTGAACGAGGTGACGCAGATCGGCCCGGAAATCATGGCCGCGGCGCTTGCCTATGGCGCCGGGGTCGTCCGCATCCTGACGCCGCACCGCCCGCGCCACGACATCGGCGGGCTGGAGGCGACGCTCGACCTGATGGCCACGACCGGCAGCGCCATGGGTCATGGGGCGGGCACAATCGCGCTTGTTCAGGCCGATGATCCCGATGCGATGGAGGCCGCGCTCTGGCCCCCTGCCCCGGCGGCACGGGACAAACGGTCGTCCTTCCTTGCGCCCGGCGCCAAGCGCAGCCTGCTCACCACCGCGTTCGAAGAGATGAACCAGACCGCGCCCTCGCCCGCGCGGCAGATCCCGCTGGAGGCCGGCGCGCCCTTTGGCGCCGTGGTGCTGGATACGGCGGCCTGCACGCTTTGCCTGTCCTGCGTGGGGGTCTGCCCGACCGGCGCGCTGGCCGACAACCCGAACCAGCCGATGCTGCGCTTTACCGAAAGCGCCTGCGTGCAATGCGGGCTTTGCGCCGCGACCTGCCCGGAAACCGCCATCACCCTGGAACCGCGGATCGACTTTGACGCATGGAACCAGCCGCGCCGCATCCTGAAAGAGGAAGAGCCGTTCTGCTGCACATCCTGCGGCAAGGCCTTTGGTACGCGATCGAGCATCGAACGGGTGCAGGCAAAGCTGTCGGACCACTGGATGTTCGCCGGCCCGGCCGGCGAGGCGCGGCTGCGCGTCCTGACCATGTGCGACGACTGCCGCGTGCAATCGGTGGTGAATGACGGTTTCGACCCGCACGAAGGCGCCCCGCGTCCGCGGGTGCGCACAAGCGACGACTACCGCAACTAGCCTTTCTTGCGGATCAGGAAGACGAGCGTTTCGCCCTCTTCTGCGGTTTCCAGCAGGGTGTGCCCCGCCTCGGCGCAGTAATGCGGCACATCCACATGCGCCGCCGGGTCCGTCGCCAGAAGGCGCAGCACCCCGCCCGGGGGCAGGGATGAAATGCGTTTGCGCGCCTTGAGCACCGGCAGCGGGCATAAAAGCCCGATCGCGTCGAGTTCCGCATCCCATGTCATGGCGGCACCATATGTCCGCGGGCCCCGCTTGTCCACCGGCGCTGGCTTTCTGCCGGTTGTGCAGCGCCGCACAGGAAGCGCGCGGGCAAAAGGCATTGCCGTGGACGTCACTGCGGCCCATCTCTGGCACACCACACCAGGAGAACCCAATCATGTCCCATCACGTCCCTGGACTTCACCACGTCACCGCGATCACCGGCGAGGTGCAACCGAATGTCGATTTCTATGTCGGACCGTTGCGGCAAAGGCTGGTCAAGAAGACCGTGAACTTCGATGACCCCGGCACCTATCACCTTTATTATGGAAATGCCGAAGGTGCGCCGGGAACAATCCTGACGTTTTTCCCGTTCGCAGGCGCCCGGCAAGGGCGGGCCGGCCATGGCATGACCGAAAGCTTTGCCTATGCCGTACCTGAAACCTCGCTCGACGGTTGGGCAGAACGCCTGCGCGGCGCCGGCGTCACGCTGCTGCCAGAGGAACAGAGGTTCGGCGACCGCGTCCTGCCGCTGCGCGACCCGGATGGCCAGAAACTGGAACTTGTCGGCACCGCTGGCCTTTCGGGCGATGCGGATGACGGGTTTCATTCGGTCACGCTGTGGCTGCGTGACCCGGGCCCGACCGCACGGATACTGACGACCGTTTTCGGGTATGAAGAGGCAGGGCACGAATCCGCTGCGGGGCAAGAGCGTCTGCGCCTTGTCGCCAAGGGCGGTGGTCGCGCCTCGGTCGTGGATCTGCTGCGCGTCGATGACGCCCCCCGCGCGCAGCCCGGCGCCGGAACCATCCACCACGTCGCCTTCCGCGCGCTGGACGATGCGATGCAGAATGATCTGAGAGAGGCGCTGTCGGTTGCAGGGATGCAGGTGACACCGCAGATCGACCGGCAGTATTTCAATGCCATTTACTTCCGCGAACCGGGCGGCATCCTGTTCGAGGTCGCCACCGACCCGCCGGGTTTTGCGGTGGATGAGGCACCAGAGGCCTTGGGCCGGTCGCTGAAGCTGCCGCCGCAATACGAAGGCATCCGCGCCCGGATCGAGGCTAGTTTGCCGCCCCTGCGGGTGCCGGAATGACGATTCGCCGGGGGGGTATGCCTGCCGAAACGGCGCGTCTCGGCCTTGTGCTTTTGCACGGCCGGGGCGGGAGTGCAGCGGATATGCTGGGGCTGCCAGCGCAGGCCGGGCTGCAGGATCTGGCCCTCGTCGCCCCCGAGGCGGCGGGGAACTCCTGGTGGCCGGTCAGCTTCCTCGCGCCTCATGATGCCCTCGCGCCATGGCTGGACAGGGCGCTGGCCGACGTTGACGCCGCGATCGGCACATTGGAAGCGGCGGGCCTGACGCGTGATCGCATCGCGCTGGCGGGATTCAGTCAGGGCGCCTGTCTGGCGCTGGAATACGCGGCACGGCACGGCGGCCTGCATTCGGTCTTCGGCTTTTCGGGCGGGCTGGTCGGGACGGGCGATGCCGGAGGGGGGGCTGAACCCGCGCTCTACGGCTATGGCGAGAAACGGTTCGACTATGCCGGTCGCGCCGACGGCATGCCCGTCTGGATCAGTTGCCACGCGCGTGACCCCCACATTCCACTGTCGCGCGTGGAACGCAGTGCCGAGACGTTCCGAGCGATCGGCGCCGAACCCGAAACGCGGATCTGGCCCGGTGCCGGTCATGGCCTTGGGCGCGAGGACCTCAGCGCGATGGCGCGGCTTCTGGGTCCGGGTTCCGCGAACGCCACCAGTTGAACGCCACGATCCCCAGCAACAGGGCCGCGCCAGCGACCTCGACCGCGAACATCGGGTAAAAGACCCCGATGGTCGCGGGCACGACCAGGACACGTGAAATCAGATCCATCCGGGTGAAAAGCCACCCCTCGAGCGCCGCCGCAAAACAGACCAGCGCAAGGATGGCGACCGCACCTGTCCAGATTACATAGGGCAGCGGCCCGCCCATGATGATTTCCGGATTGAACACCATGAAGGCCGGGATGAGGTAGAGGCCCTTGGCAAATTTCCAGGCCTGAACGCTCGTCTCCATCGGCTTGGCGCCAGCGATGGCCGCGCCGGCAAAGCCCGCCAGCGCGACCGGAGGTGTGACATTACTGTCCTGACTGTACCAGAAGACGACCAGGTGCGCGATCAGCAGCGGAATACCGAACTCGGATGACAGCGCCGGGCCGACAAGCACGATCAGCACGATATAGGCCGCCGTGACAGGCAGGCCGAGCCCCAGCACAAGGCTTGCCAGCAGGACGAGGATCAGCGCAAGAACGATGTTGCCGCCCGAAAAGGCGACCATCATGGACGAGAACTTGAGCCCCAGCCCGGTCAGCCCCACCACGCCGACGATTATTCCCGCAACCGCACAGGCGATGGAAACCGCGACGGCGTTCCGCGCCCCAAGCGCGAGCGCCTCAAAGAACAATGCTATGCCGCGGCTCACTGCCTCAGTCACGCGCGCGGCAGTAAGCGGACGTCCACGGCGGGGATCGAGAAAGACCATCTCGAACCCGGCGCGCAACAGCGTGACCGCGATCACCGACATGATCGCCCAGAAGCCCACCCGCATCGGCGAGACATTGTTCACGAGCAGCCAGACCAGAACCACCAGCGGCACGATGAACTGCCAGCCGGCCGCAAGCACCTGGCGTACGACCGGAAGTTCGGCGGCGGACATTCCCTTCATCCCCGCCTTCATCGCCACCAGATGGACAAAAAGATAGACGGTCCCGAGATAAAGCACCGCCGGAAAGATCGAGACCATGACGATGTCAATGTAAGGCGTCCGGGTGAATTCCGAGATGAGAAAGGCCCCTGCCCCCATCAGCGGCGGCGTTATCTGCCCGCCCGTCGAAGCCGCCGCCTCGATCCCGCCGGCCTGCGCAGGGCGATAGCCGAGACGCTTCATCAGCGGGATGGTAAAGGCCCCCGTCGTCACCACATTCGCGATGGCTGAGCCCGAGATCGAGCCCATCCCGGCCGAGGCGAGCACGGCTGCCTTGGCAGGACCACCGGCCTTGCGCCCCGTGGCGGCATAGGCAAGATCGATGAAGAAGCGGCCCGCCCCAGTCACCTCCAGAAAGGCGCCAAAGAGGACGAAGACAAAGATGTAGGTCGCGGCGACCCCCAGCGGCAGGCCGAAGATGCCCTCTTGTCCGAGGTAGAGCTGCCCGACCAGCCGGTCGATGCTGTTGCCGCGATGCGAAAGGATGCCGGGCATCCATTCCCCCAGCCAGGGAAGCGCCCCGCGCGGGCCAGCGAGCGCGTAGAGAATGGCAACGGCCCCGATTATGGTCATGCCAAGACCAATGGCGCGGCGGCTCGCCTCCAGTACCGCGACGGTGGTCACGATCCCCATGAAGATGTCGAGCTGGGACCAGAAGCCGGCGCGGGCGATGATCGCGTCCAGATTGATGACCAGATAGGCGCCGCTCGCGACAGCCGCGACCAGAAATACCGCGTCGATCAACCAGCCGATCACGCCCCGCTTTCGCCGGGGGCCGAAGACAGGGAACATGAGGAAGGCGAGCGCCATGATGAAGGCAAGATGGATGGACCGCTGGTAGAAGAGCCCGAGCGGACGCACACCGGCAGAATAAAGCTGAAAGAGCGAAAGAGCGATGCCGACCATCGCAATTGCGATAATCACAGGTCGCGGCTGAAAGACGGGCTCGGTCCGCAATTCCTCGGGAACATGGGTCTGCATGCCTGCGATGCCCGGTTTCAGATCAGCCATGGACCCCTCACTCTTCAGGATGCCAGCGCAACTCGATCCGCTGACCGCTAAACTGCTCTGACAGCGGGATCACCTGATCGCCGCTGCGTAATTCGTGCCCCACGGTCGGGCCGCCAACCCGGAGCCTGAGCCGGTTTCCCGGCAGTGGCTCGTCAATGCCGTCGATCCAGTAACCGCCCGGCACGTCGCGCAATACACCACGCCCGGGAATATGTCCAAGCCCGGCCGCCGCATCATGCAGGAAAGAGCGCGTCAGAAAAAGCTGACCGTCCCTTCCGACAAAGCAGTCGGCAACCGCCCCCCCGGTGACGGAATGCGACCAGTGCAGGCACCATTCGCCGTCAATATGCCATCTGATCGACGGCTGGTCCGCCACATGTATCTCAAGCGCATTCGCCAGCGCAGGGGCGCTGGCGAAAACGAGTAGGCCGAAAATGGCAGACCAGACCGGCACTCTGGACACCGGATACTGCACCGTTCACGGCATCAGGTGCTCCGGCACCTCGGCCCCGATTTCCTGGTAATAGCGGATCGCGCCGGGATGCAGCGGCACCGGCGTCGAGGACAAGGAGAATTCGACGGTCGTGTCATTGGCCGCCGGGTGGATCGCGATCAACTCGTCGACACGTTCGAACAGCACGCGCGTGATTTCGTAGGCGAGCTCTTCCTCCATGTCCTCATGCACGACCAGAACGTTGGGAATGGCGATCGTCTGCACGTCCTCGGTCATGCCGTCATACGTGCCCGCGGCAAGCGTGTAGGCGGAAAAGACCGGCTCAAGCTCTACCGCGGCGGCGATTTCCTCATCGCTGATCGGGATGATCCGGATGGACCGGGTCGCGGCAAGGTTCATGATGCTGCTGGTCGGGGGTCCGACGCTCCAGAAGCCGGCGACGATATCGCCGTCGCGCAGCGCATCCGCGGTCTCGTTGAAATTCAGCCGCTCGGCGGTGAAGTCGTCATAGGTGATGCCGTTCGCCTCCAGAAGCGCCTGGGCATTCACCTCGGTCCCCGAGCCCGGCGCGCCGACCGACACGCGCTGCCCGCGCAGATCCGCAAGACTGTTGATCGGGCTGTCGGCCAGCACCACAAGCTGCACCGCGTTCGGATAGATCGAGGCGAGCGCCCGCGTCTCTGGCATCGGACGTTCGGCAAAGGGATCGGTGCCGTTATAGGCCGCATAAGCCGTATCGGCGAGCACGGTAGCGATGTCGCTGTCACCGCGCGAGATCAGCGCCATGTTCTCGACCGATGCGCCCGTGACCTCGGCCGAGGCGGTGTGACCCTCGACATGGCGATTGATAAGTTCGGCCAGACCGCCGCCATAGGGGTAATAGACGCCGCCCGTCCCGCCCGTGGCGATCGAAAGTTCATAGGCGGATGCGGTGCTTGCAAGGCTCATTGCGGCGACAAGCGCCAGCCCGGTTCTTTTCATCTTTTCCTCCCGTTTGATGATCGGCACGCCCTTGGGGTGCAGGTCCCATGCGCCATTGACCGCGAAAAGAGCGGTGCTTGTCAACCGCTTCCGGCCAATCGGGCGGCTCTTTGTCCGATTGCGCCTTTTCCGGCTGCGCATTCCGTGGTGTTCTCGGCCGGTTCGCGCGCTCAGGGGGGATCAGGTGCCACAGAACTTTCGCCAGTCCGAAATTCTCACGCTCGCCAGGGATCGCGGCAAGGTTGTGGTCGAGGAACTGGCCGACCATTTCGGCGTGACGCTGCAAACCATTCGCCGCGACCTGACTGAACTGGCCGAGGCCGGCAAGCTGACCCGCGTCTATGGCGGCGCGATCCTGAGTTCGGGCGTGGTGAATATCGGCTACGAACAACGGCGCGATCTGCACAGCGCGGAAAAAGAGCGGATCGGCCGGCTTTGTGCAAGCCATATTCCCGATAACGCATCGCTGTTCCTGAATATCGGAACCACGACCGAGGCCGTCGCCCGCGCCCTGCTTTCACATGACAACCTGATGGTCGTTACGAACAACCTGAACGTCGCCAATATCATGGCGCAGAACCCCTCGGCCGAAGTGGTGGTCGCGGGCGGTGTTTTGCGGCGCACCGATGCGGCGCTGGTCGGCGACATGACGATGGAGGTCGTGCGCCAGTTCAAGGTCGATTTCGCGGTGATCGGAAGCTCGGCGCTGGACGAAGACGGCGATCTTCTGGATTTCGATGTCCGCGAGGTGCGCGTCAGTCAGGCGATCCTTGCGCAGGCACGGCGCCGGTTTCTGGTGGCGGACCGGTCCAAGTTTCACCGGAGCGCGCCGGTCCGAATTGCCTCCCTTGCCGAGGTCGATATTTTCTTTACCGATGCACCACCTCCCGTTTCCGTAAAGGATAAATGTGCGGACTGGGAGACGGAGATCAGCATCGCACCTTAGATCAATATCGGAAAAGCGAAAACGGAGCGGCAGATTGTATCTTCCGTATATATCGGGCTTTTGCCATTGCTCAGGCCGTCCCACTCTTTTATGACCGCACAAGGGTAAGAGATTTTAGGGGAGTATAAGATGTCCGTTGATCTGCAGTCCTTATCGCTCAAGGAACTGAAGCAACTTCAGAAGGATGTTGCCACAGCCATTCAGACATTCGAGGAACGGCAAAAACAGGAAACGCTTCAGGAACTGGAAGCCATTGCGAAAAAACGGGGTTTCAGCCTGTCGGAACTGACCGCAGCCATCGGAAAACGGCGCAAGCCCGTTGCCCCGAAATATGCGCATCCCGATAATCCGGAGCTCACCTGGACCGGGCGCGGACGCCAGCCCCGCTGGGTGTCCGAGGCGCTGGCCGGCGGCCGCAAGCTGGATGAATTCCTGATCGCAAGCTGATCGCGGGACGGAGCCGCAGCTACGGCTGCACGCCGGCCGCAGGGAGGGAACCATCGCGGGCCGCTTGCATTTTGACCATGCCGGCTTCTTCGGCATGGCTCGATTTTCATGTGGAGCGGCCGTGAAAAAGCTCAAGAACAAGCGATGGTTCCAGGTCCTGAATGGCATGTGGACCGCGGTTAATGAACGCCATGTCGGACTGATCGCATCCGGCGTCGCGTTCTGGGCCGTGTTTTCGCTTTTTCCCGGAATTGCAGCACTCATATCGCTTTTCGGGTTTCTCGCAGATCCGGGTGCAATCGAGCAGCAACTGGATCTCTTGCAGGAATTCCTGCCGGATGATGCCTACCGCCTGATTTACAGCCAGGTGCAGGCGCTTTCGCGCGCGAATGAAAACACGCTCGGGTGGACGACTGCGATTTCCATGGGCGCCGCGCTCTGGACCTCCCGGCTCGGGATTGCCGCACTGATGCGGGGCCTGAACGCGGTGGCGGGCACCGATATACGCGCCGGGGTGATGGAAATCGTCGTGGCGCTTTTCCTGACGCTGATCCTGCTTTTCGTCGCCCTTGTCACGATCGGATCGCTTGTCATCGTGCCGATCATTCTGGCTTTCGTGCCAATGGGGCCGGTCGCGGGGCTTTTTCTCAGCGTGCTGCGCTGGATAATCGCGGTGGCGGCGATCATGTTCGGGATCGGCTTGCTCTATCGCTATGGCCCCAACAGCAGGGGCAACCGGGCGCCCTGGCTTTCACCCGGGCTTGTGCTCGCGGTCATCCTCTGGGCCTTCGCCTCGGTCGGTTTTTCGGCCTACCTGTCGAACTTCACGAATTACAATGAGATTTACGGATCGATCGGCGCGGTGATTGTCCTGCTCATGTGGTTCTATATCAGCGCCTATGCCATCCTTCTGGGATATTCGCTGAACACCGAGCTTGGCCATACAGCGGGCGAACCAGCGGCAGAGGAAGAGCCCGGCGGCCGCGCGGTTGATGCGCTGCGCCGGGCACCCCAATGACCGCGTCAGTAATCCCGTTCGTAATAGATGCCCAAACCGGTTTCCCCTTCGTTGTCCAGCCGGCCGCGCACCGTGACGGAACGGGTGACATCGAGGTTCAGGTTGATCTCGGACGTGCCCCCTGCGCCCACGGTGACATCGGTATAGATATTCTCGGACAGGTAGCGCCCGAGGCGGACGCCGGTTTCCCCACTCTCGTCGGTGGTGATGTCGAGATCGTCGAGACCGAAGCTATCGCGCAGCCGGCCCACGACGCCCTCGCCCCCACGCCCCGCCAGCGTCGCGACCGCATTGGCAAGCTGCGCCGCCTGCAACGGCGACAGGTTGGTCAGCCCGCGCCCGAATAGCAGCCGGGCCAGGACCTCTTCTTCCGGCAGGTCCGGGTTGGAGGTGAAGGTGATATCAGGCTCGTTCGCCTCACCCTCGATCACGATGCTCGCCGTCACCCCATCCGCAACGGTCGAGGCAACAAGCCGGATATAAGGGGTGAACCGGCCTTGCAGCCGGGCCAGCCCCTCATCCAGCGTGAACCGCTGCCCCAGGATATCCAGCCGGCCACGGATCAATGAGAACTGGCCGATCGGGATGATATCCTGCGTCGTCCCCCCAAGGTTGATCGAGCCGCCCAGTTCGGCATCCAGCCCGCGCCCGCGGATGAAGATCTGGTTCGGCGCATTGACCGTGACGTTGAGGGCAAAGCCACCTCCGCCGGCCCCATTGCCGTTTCCGTTCCCTTCGTCCAGCAGTCCGGCGCGGCTGCGCGTGGCGCGTACCGCCGCGGGTTCATTCACATGCAGCATCGGGTCCGGGATATAGCCACTGCCACTGCCGCCGGTCGACGGGATCTGCAGGTTCGTTTCGCCCAGTTGCAGGGTGCCGGCAATGGTGCCACCCCCGGCAAGCGGCCCGCTGATGCGCAGCGATCCGTCCACCGTCGTATCGTAAAGATCCGGATCGGTGATGCGCGCGTTCCGCAGTGTCAGGTTCAGGTCGGACGAAAACGGCGCGCTGAGCGAGACCGGCCCCGACAGAACCACCTGCCCACCGGCCGGAATGACCGCGCTTGCCTGAAGATTGACGTTTCCGCCACCGAGATTCGCCTGCAACGTTCCCTGTTCCAGCGCCAGCCCCAAGGCCGGGTCGACGATCCGCAGCCCCTGTGCCGTGACACTGCCGGCCAGCGACGACAGCGCCGGCGGCCCGTTGACCCGCAGGTTGAAGTTGAGCGGCCCCGTCACCGTGCGCGGCTGGATGAAGATATTGGCCAGCGCCGCCTGCGCCGATCCATTGATGCCCAGATCGACCGCCGAGAAATCGCTCGCCGCCGTCCCGTTGATCCGCGCGTTGATCCCGCCCGGACCCTGCGCCGTCAGGTCGACCGCATAATTGCCGTTCTGCGTGACGGCGCCGTTGATGGTCAGCGGCCCCGGAAAATCCGGCACGAGCAGGGCAAGGTTCGCGAGACGCGCGGCAATCGTGACACGGCGGCTCGACCCTTCGGCGTCGCCCGACGCAGTGACGTTGATCTGCGGATTTTCAAGCACAAGGTTGCGCAGCGTCAGCGCGCCGCCATCCTCGGTCGCGTCCAGTTCGAGCCGGGTCTGTCCCCGCAGCAAGGCATTGGCCTGCGCCTGACCGACGGCAAGGTTCGTCCCCGTGCCCGTCAGCTGCACCGTGCGCGCCGTCCCGGATTCCGTCAGACGCCCCTCGACCGCCAGCGATCCGCCGAAACCCTGACCCAGCACGGAAAGATCGGTAAAGGTTACATCGGCATCAAGCGCGCTGGCCCCGCTTTGCAGGACGCCCTCGATGCGCGCGGCCAGTGACGCGGCAGACAACTCCAGCAGATTGATCGCGATTGTTTCCCCATCCCGAACCGCCGAGAGGAGAATGTTGCTCTCACCGGCCAGAAGCGCATCGGCCTGCGGCTGACCGATGGCAAGGCCGTTTCCGGTCCCGGTCAGTTGCACCGTCTGCGCCCCGGCCGGGTCGATCCCCAACCGCACATTCGCCGCCGCACGGCCCCGATAAGGATCGCCCAGCACCGCGAGGTCGGCAAAGTCCAGATCGGCAAGAAACTCACCGCCCGCGCTCGTGATCCGGCCAGAGGCCTGGGCCGAGAGGGTGCGCGCGATGGCCTCCAGGCTGCGAAGCTCGAGCCCCGTCTCGTCGCGCCGTGCAGAGGCGCTTATGCGGCTTTCGCCCGCCAGAAGGTTGTCGAGTTCGGGCTGATCAAAGGTCAGGTCCTGACCGAGAACAGCCATCTCTACGTCGAATTCGCGCGACAGGGGCGAAAACGCCCCGGTCAGATCCACCCGCGCCGCCCCCGAAAGCGGACGGTCCGCAAGATCCGAGAGTCGGGAAATGTCCTGCGCCTCGGCCTGCACGACGCCGGACAGGCGCAGCGCGGCGTCAAGCCCCTCGACCACCGCGTTGCCGCTGATGCCGTAATCCGCCCCCTCAAGCGTGAACCGCGGAAGCTGCAACGGATCGCCATCCTGCCACCGGAACTCGGCCTCACCCCCGATATCGGGGCCAAGCGCGGCGCTCAGGGCGGGATCTCGCGGGTCGATCCCGACCGCGGCATAGGCGATGGTGCCCGCAACCTGCCGCCCGGCCTCTGCGGTCGCCCGCGCGATGGTTCCCTGCCCCGTCACGCGAAGCTGGTCAAAGGCGATGCTGTTCCTTTCCAGTCCGGAGACCTGCAGTCGCATCTGCCAGCCGTCATCCGCCACATCGTCAAGGGCGAGAACAAGGTCGACGGCGCGCACCTCGGTCCGCGGGCTGATCGGCAGCAACACACTGTCGCCATCGACAGAACTGATGCGGCCCGTGATGTCGATCCGCTCCGGCAGGCCGTCCGCCCCGATGGCAAGATCGCCACGCAGGATCAGGGATTGCGCCGACAGGTCGAGATCCGACAGAACCACCCGCCCGTCCGGTTCCCGCGCGCCGTCGATCCGCAGCGCGATCTGCGGGCCAAAGAAGTCCTGATATTCGGGGGCGAACAAGGGCGCGATATCGCCGCCGACATCGGCCGTAAAGCGCCGGGTCACGGCACCGTCCGCATCCGCTTCGGCCACAAGAATGACGCGACCACCGATCCGTTCGATTCCGTCGGTTACAAGCCGGATATCTGCACCGAAGTCATCAAGCGTGCCATCGCCATCCACCACGAGTTCCAGAGCCGGCGCATCCGGAAGGCCAAGAAGGCGCGAGATGATACCCCCCTGCTCCTCTGTCAGTTCGAGCCCGAGGCGGAGCGCCTGTGTCTCGTTCACGTAGTGCCCGTCGATGATGAACCGCGCGGCCTGCCCGTCAATGCGCTGGATGTCGAGTGTCGCCTGCCCCTCGCCGCCCACGAGCTGCACCGATCCCGCGACCGAGACATCGACCTCTTCGCCAAAAACGGGCGTGCCCAGATGAAGCCGCGGCACATTGAGCTGGCCAATCCGCACCGACACGGGAAGTTCCGGCAGCGCAAAGGGCCGTGCCTCGGGTGCGATGACGGCATCGGGATCGGTCGTCGTGCCTGGACGGCGCAGCACTTCGATTTCGGTCGCGGCCAGTTCGTCGATTTCGATGCGCCCGCGCAGGACGGCAAGGCGGTTCCAGTCCAGCACGGCCTCGCGGATGACAAGCCATGGCCCCTCATCGTCGGAAACCACAATTTCCTGCACTGTCGCCCGCGACGACAGCGCGCCCTGAAAGCCGCTGATCGACACGTTCCGGTTCTGCCCGGACAGCGCGTTTTCAAGAAACCGCGTCACGAAATTGCCGTCGTTTTCCTGCGCCAGGGCGAGCGTGGGCAGGAAGCACAGAAGAAAGACGAGATAACGCATCAGAAAGCCTGCCCGATACCGATATAAACCTGAACCCCGTCGCCGGTGTCGCCCTGGACAGGGGCCGCCACGTCAAGACGGATCGGGCCGATGCCCGTGTCATAGCGCAGGCCAAGCCCCGCGCCCGCGTGCCAGTCGCCGTCGCCAAAGCTGTCGGCCCCGATGAACCCCGCATCCGCAAACCCGACCAGCCCGATATTGCGCCAGACGCGGGCGCGCAATTCGCCCGAGGCGCCAAGGAAACTGCGCCCGCCCGTGCGGATGGTCACGGGCGTGCCACCCGTC
This sequence comes from Halodurantibacterium flavum, assembly GCF_042681825.1. NCBI lineage: Bacteria > Pseudomonadati > Pseudomonadota > Alphaproteobacteria > Rhodobacterales > Paracoccaceae > Halodurantibacterium > Halodurantibacterium flavum. Next base: position 2,617 of record NZ_JBHUGH010000036.1, on the reverse strand, counting down.
CGGGCGCCGGTATAGGTGCTGTCGAGCCCGAGCGACTGATAGGGCTGGCCGCGCACCGTCCCGCCACCGCCGGAGTAGAACAGGAAATCCCTTGGCGTCTCGAACACGCCCGCGCCGATCACCGATCCGCCCTGCAGGCGCCCTGCCACCACAAAACGGTCATCCTCGCCAAAGCCACGATAGGCACGCGCGTCGAACCGCAGCCGCGCGCCGTTCCCGGCCGCATCCGAGAGCCCGGCAAAGGGGGTTGCCGCGGCCTCCAGATAGGTGCCGCCCGTGGGGTTGAGCGTGCTGTTCCGGTCATCCCAGACACCCCGGACCGGCAGCGCGACGGTCGAAAGGTTGATCGGCCCGATCTCGTCCTCGGCCCGTTCCCAGCGCAGGTCTATCGCGATCTCGCCGGTGATCCGGTCGGTAAAGAAATGCGACAGGCCGGTGCTGATGAAGGCGCGGTCGGCGGAGTAATCGCGCTCATTCACCCGCTCGACGCCGGTAAAGACGAAGACCGAGGTGTCGGGCGTAAAGGTCGCGGGTCGGTCCAGCCGCGCCGTCAGCCGATAGTCGCGCCCGCCGACATCGGCACCGATGCCGCCGAGCCCTGCATCGAGCCGCAGCCGCTCGGCCCCGCCCAGGAGGTTACGGTGAAGCCAGTAGGCATTGAGCGACGCGCCCTCGTTCGACGCGATCTCGGCGCCGAAGCCGAGGCGCCGGGGCAATTCCTCGACAACGGCAAGCGACATGTCGAGTACGTCCCCGTCGCGCAGCTGTTCCGCCTCGGTCAGGACCACCGACCGGAACACCGCCGTCCGGCGCAGGCGGTCGGCGGAACGGTTGATCGCCTGCGGGCTGAAAACCTCTCCGGTCGGAAAGCCTGCGATGGCTGCGATCCGTTCGGGCCGCATCCGGCGTTCGCCGCTGATCAGAAGGTTTCCGAACCGTACGCGCGGACCGGGATTTACGGCGATCTGTGCATCCAGAAGCGCCGCCTCATGGTCCGCCACGATCCGCTGGCCGGCTGGCGCGGCCTTGGCATGGCCCACCTCGCGCCAGCCATCCACCGCCGCCGTCGCGGCCTGTCGGATCAGGTTGCTTTCGGCGCGGGCGCCCGGCGCGAAACCCTCGGGCAATTCGGTATCGGGGGCGACCGGCGCAACCTCGGCGCGGGAAAAGCGGAATTGCGGACCGGAGTTCACGATCATGTCGATGGTGCCGATCGTCGACGGCACCGCAAGCGGAGCGATGGAGGCCGCCTCTCGCCCGTCCACGAGGATCTGGATCACGGCGGAATAGCGTCCCTCGCCGTAAAGAACGCCAATCAGCCTGCCATAGTCCGACTGCGCCGCCGCCAGAAGCTCGGTCGGCGATGTCACGCCCGCCTCTTGCCGTTCGAGCAAAAGGGACGCCCCCCGAAGCTGGTCCTGAATATTGTCGCTTACGCCGGGGGCAGAAAACCGCACTTCCTGCGCAAAGGCCGGCTGCGCCGTGACCAAAGCCATTGTCAGCGCCGCGCGCAGCCCCCGAAATCCGCCTGTCACCGCCCGTCTCTCCCCGTGGTTGCCCCCCGAGTCTCGCATGTGGACTCTGCGGCATCAACACTGCCAACGCCCCGGTTGCCGCAGGAGTTCCCGCGCGGCGACATCCCGCCCATGTGAAATGGAACCGCAAGACCGATGATCCGGGCGCATCTTTGGGCTATAGCCCATCGCATCGGCAGCAGAGGGAGATCGGAGAATGCGCTTATGGCTTGTCATGTCCGCCCGGGTCCTGCTGGCCGTCGCGATGTTGGCGGGACTTTCGCAGCCCGCGCTGGCGACCCGCGAATACATCCTGCCGACGCTTTTTGACGTCGAAGGGGTCCGCGCCGACGACGTGCTGAACATCCGCGCGGAACCCTCTGCCACCGCCGGGATCATCGGCACGCTCTCCGCCGACACGCGCGATATCGAGGTGGTGGAATTCGATGCGACCGGTCGCTGGGCCCGGATCAACCGGGATGAGCGGACAGGATGGGTCGCGGCACGCTACCTCGCCTATCAGGTCGGCATATGGGAGGACGGCGGCCTTCCGCCCTCGCTTGTCTGTCACGGCACGGAACCGTTCTGGGCGCTGCGGCCCGCTGCAGAAGAGATCACGCTTTCGCGCCCCGACCATGACGAAATGCGACTCCCTTTGCGGCGTGTTTTGTCATCCCCGGTCTTTCGCGATCCGCGCCGGGTCTTTGCCGCCGGCACCGGGCCGGGGGCGAATGTTACCGTCTTCATGACGCCAAAGCTCTGCTCGGACGGCATGTCGGACCGGCTGTTCGGGCTCGAGGCAACGGTGATGCTGGAAACCGAAATCGGTGCCGAGCTTCTTCTGGGCTGCTGCAGCATTGCGCCGTAAAAGGCGGTGTTTCACCCTTTCTCCTGCCACCAGAACGCCAGCCACACATGCCTCGGCACGGCCAGTATCTTCTCCCATGCGGAATGCGCAAATGTGCGATTATCGGGATTGGGAGATTATTTTCGCCTGGGCCCTAGACGACTGGTCTATTCGACACTATATCCCGGTCCATGAAAGATGATCGACATAACACTGGCGTCAGGGAACACATCCTTGCAACCGCGCAGGCCATCAT
>NZ_JBHUGH010000035.1:0-49765 GCF_042681825.1 Halodurantibacterium flavum | reverse complement strand
GTCCATGCGCAAAGCGATGGCAATTTACACACTTTAAGTTTATCAACTATAGTATGTAATTGACGATTGGAGGACTGATGAGGCTCGTGCGCTCGGCACGGACCGAATAGAGAAGCCGTAGTTCTGGAATGCGCGCCGGTCGCGATGGGAGGTGATCATGCATGATCACCGCTCGACAGTCGCGGGCCGCACGCGCGTTGCTGGGTTGGACGCAGGAGACGCTTGCTGACAAGGCCCGAATATCGCTGACTGCCCTGAAGCGCCTCGAGTCCGAGAACCGGCTCGAGGTGTATGAGACAACGCGGGATCAGGTGCGCCGGGCGCTTGAAGCAGCAGGGATTGTTCTCCTGTCCACGGATCGCGGGCAAGGAGTATTGCTGGTTCATGACCAAGACGAGAAGAGATACCGAGAGATCCGTGACGCCTGACCGGCGCCGGCGACATCATCAATCCGCTGCGGCGGCCTGCGCCCTGCGGCGGCCCTCGACATGACATTCGCAGTCGTCCCCTTTGACGACATCGCGCCTGTCGCCGACGAGCTGACCGAATATGATCGCGCGCACGTCAAACTCTACATGCGGCTGCTTGATGCTGACGCCGATGGTGCGGAATGGACCGAAGCCGTCAACATTCTGTTCGGTATCGACCCCGCCCTGGAACCAGTGCGCGCCCGGCAGGTCCATGACAGCCATCTGGCCCGCGCGCGCTGGATGACACAGAGCGGCTATCGCCAGCTGCTCCGCCGTCCGACAGATCGGACCTGACCTCGGCGCCATCGCACCAGTGATGCCCTCAGAGCATCACCCCATGTCTTTGTCCCGGCTTCCATCTCGGTAGATGCGCCGCAATTCTCTCACGCTCCACCTGTGCAGTTTCAACCAGGAGCGGAGCAATGAAGCCGGATACATCCCGCTGGCGAGACCAGGAGCAGTATGAATTCTACGATGCGCTGCCCGTTGAGGGCGTCGCCTGGGAATGCCTGCGCCGTAACGCCTCCTATCAGGCCAGTTTCGATGATCTTGTAGCGCAAGGCGCCGGGCATCTTCCCTTTGCGGATGACGTCCAAAATCGCTGGGGGTTGCGATTTCCCGGCAGACCCCGGCTTTTCCGCGCTCGACCAACCGGTCATCTGGTCGCCTGTTGCCAATCCGGACATGCTGCTGCTCGGGGCAGCGCCCGGTTTTTTTCCGCCTTCTCCGTCCGCCTTATCGGTCGATCTTGCTGATGCCATCTGCGGACCAGAGGGGACATATGGTGTCTGTGACGCCAGAGACGGCGTTCAATATCTGATCCTCGCCGATACCGATGCCAATTCGCAGCCGGCGCTCATCCTGCCCCTTGACGAAAATCTGCCGGATCGGCTCGAAGCCACTCTCAGGCTCTGGCACATGCTGGCCGGGAAACCCGCGCGCCGCGACCCCAGGATGACGCCGTATCAGCGCCGGCGGTTCCGCCTGATGATGCAAGCCGCTGACGGAAACGCCAACCAAGCGACCTATCGTGAGATTGCCATCGCCATCTATGGAGAGGCGCGCGTTCGGGCCGAACCGTGGAAGACATCGGCTTTGCGCGCCTCTGTCATCGCCCTTGTCCGATCTGCCGCCGCGCTGATCGACGGCGGTTATCTGGACCTTTTGCGCCATCGTCGCAAACCCTGACGCTGACGTCTGATCGAGGGTGAGGATTTTACCCCTTCGATCTTCCTCATCCCCCATGCCGCCGCGCCTTCGCCACCGTGCGCATGTCATGCCGTTGATCGTCAGCGGCATCCTGCACAACCACGGAGGCCACCCCATGCGACCTGATCTCGCCGCCTTGCCGCCACGCTACCTGCGCACCAAGGAAGCCGCCGATTTCCTCAGCCTGTCCGCGCGCACGCTGGAAAAGCACAGAACCTACGGAACGGGACCTGCCTATCACAAGCTCGGCGGCCGCGTTGTCTATTCGGTCGAGGATCTCGCGGCCTGGGTTGCGCGCGGATCGGTTACCTCCACGTCGGACCCACGCGGACAGGTTCTCCCGGCCAAACCTCTGCCGCCGACCGCATTCACCTCGCCCAAGCGCATTACGCGCTGAACACGGCGGTCAGCCCTTGATGGCAGCGCAGCACCCATCCGCCTCGGAACGCGGGCAACTCGATCTGTTTCGGGCGCTTCCCGGTGAACTCGCGCCACGAGACGCGCAGGATCTCATGGCCTATCCTTTCTTTTCCCTTTCCAAATCGCACCGTATCCGCCCGATTGACTTTGCACTGGGCAACGTCTCGATCCGTGTCGAAGCTGTTCCCGATCACGGCATGGCGACGATCTGGGATGCCGATATTCTGATCTGGGCGGCCAGTCAGATTGTTGAAGCGCGGGACGCCGGTCTGCGCACATCGCGCCTGATGGCGGCAACGCCCTATGAGATCCTGACATTCACAGGGCGCGGAACCTCCCTGCGGGACTATCAGCGCCTGAAAGCGGCGCTGGACCGCCTGCAATCGACCACGGTTGCGACGTCGATCCGCCAGCGCGCCAACGGACGACGCCATCGCTTTTCGTGGATCAACGAATGGCATGAGCGGACCGATGCCAACGGCCGCCCGGACGGCATCGAGATGATCGTGCCCGACTGGTTCTACAGTGCGGTTCTGGATGACGCCCTGATCCTCACCATCGACCGGGCCTATTTCAATCTGACCGGCGGGCTGGATCGCTGGCTCTATCGCCTGGTGCGCAAGCATGGTGGGCGGCAAAGAAACGGTTGGCGGTTCGACTTCCGTCACCTGCACCAGAAATCGGGCAGTCTCTCGCCGTTCAAGCGCTTCGCCTTCGAGCTGCGCGACATTATCCGCCGCCAACCGCTGCCCGGCTACACCCTGTTCGCCGAGGTCGAAACCGGCGGCCGGATGCTGCTCGCTTTCGAGCCTGTCCCGGCCTGTGGAAAACCTGTGGATAGCCTCGTGCTATCGGGAACCCGGACTATCGTGCCATCAGGAACCGGAGGCTCGTGCTATCGGGAACCCAAACACCTCCTATCCTTCGGTAATAAAAGCGAAAATTGCGCCCTTAACTTAAAGTCTAACACAGAATCTAACTTTGAAGAGCGGCGGCGCGATGTGGAAAAGCTCATCGCGAAGGCTGGTGCGGCCCTCAGATCGGGTGCCCATAAAGGCAAGCTGACGCCCCCAAAGCAGGGATCGCCCGCGTCAACAAGCACGCCTGAACTTCCTCTCGGCAAACCGGGAGGACGGCGATGATTGTTGCGCTCCTCAATCAGAAAGGCGGCGTGGGCAAGACGACGCTGGCGCTGCATCTCGCCGGAGCCTGGGCTGCGCAAGGCAAGCGGGTCATCCTGATCGATGCCGATCCGCAAGGCTCCGCACTCGATTGGTCGGAGCGGCGCAGCCATGAAGGGCTGCCAAGGCTGTTCACCGTCATCGGCCTTGCCCGCGATACCCTGCACAGGGAAGCGCCGGAGCTGGCGCGTGACGCCGATCATGTCGTTATTGATGGTCCGCCCCGTGTCGCTGGCCTGATGCGCTCTGCGCTGCTTGCAGTCGATCTGGTGCTGATCCCGGCGCAGCCATCTCCTTTCGACGGCTGGGCCTCCGCCGAGATGCTGGCGCTTCTGAACGAAGCCCGCATCTATCGCCCTGAACTGGCCTCCCGTTTTCTGCTGAACCGATGCGGTGCGCGCGCCGTCATCGCCCGCGAAACGGCAGAGACACTGGCCGAACATGATCCGCCCTTGCTGGCCACGACGGTCGGCCAGCGTGTCGCCTTCGCCGAAGCCGCACAGACCGGACGGCTGGTCTTGGAGACAGATGGCGGCGAACGGGCCGCACAGGAGGTCACAGCGCTGGCGGCCGAGATCAATGGCCTCGGTGTCGGGAGGATCGTGCCATGACACGTCCGCCCGTCAAATCCGGCTTCGCATCGCGTCCGGGCAATCCCGATAGCTGGGTCAGAGCCGCCGATGCGCCGGCAACCGGCAAGACGGCTACGGAGGCGTTCACCGCCCGCCTGACCATCGACATCGCGCCCGAACTGCGCGGGCGCATCAAGGTTGCCGCTTTCCGGCGTGGCGTCACCGTCGCCGTGATGCTGCGCGAGCTGCTGGTCCGCGAGTTTCCACCCATCGAAGGAGATCAGCCATGACCGGCAAAACCGTGCGCGCTGCGCATGAACATCCGCAGGCGGACGGGCCTGCACCGTTCACCACATTGGTCGAACTGACCTTCCAGAAGAAGAAGGTCGAGCGCTGGATACGCTTTGGCCGCAAGAGCTTTGAGCAGATTATCGACCGCCGCCGCAGTCTGATCGGTTTTGCGCCCGAAAGCATCTTCGCCTTCGTCCGTTGGGCCTCCAACGATTACGGCACCATCGTTTCGCGGCTCGACATCCTGCGCGCTGTCGGGCGTGGCGAACCGTACCAGACCGTGCCCTTCGTTCGTCCTGGCGGCGAGATCCTGCTGCGTATCGACGGCTGGCGACAAGTCCAGCGGGTGCTGGCCCTGATTGATGCCGTGGACGCGCTTGGCGTCGATCCGGCGGATGTTGCGCCGGATCATTGGCGGCACGTCCACAACCGTTTGAGTGCCGGCCAGGAACCCAATCCCTACACCCCGGAGCGCCATGCCGCATGGGTCAGCCGCCGGAGGATTGCACCATGAGCCGCCGTCATATCCTCGCCGTGACAATGATAGCCGTTGGCACGCTTGTCGTCACGGCTGTCGCCGATCTGCCAACCCGGCTGATCTGGAATGCGACCGCCAGCGCGCCCATCGGCCTCTACACGGTTGCTCCCGCCGATGCGCTCGAAATTCCCGAACTCGTCGCCATCATGCCGCCTGAACCGCTGGAGCGGTTCATGGTTGAGCGCGGCTATATCGGGCGCGGCGTGCCGCTGCTGAAGCGTGTCCTCGGCCTGCCGGGACAGCGCGTCTGCCGCCACGGTGCGACCATTGCCGTCGATAATGTCGAGATGGGGGACGCGCTGGAGCGCGACCGCATGGGCCGCGATCTGCCGGTCTGGCAGGGCTGCCGCATCATCGGCGACGGTGAACTCTTCCTCATGAATTGGGACATCCGGGACAGCCTCGACGGCCGTTACTTCGGACCTGTTCCCGCCAGTTCCGTCATCGGCCGGGCGCTTCCGCTCTGGACCGATGAGGAAGGCGATGGCCGCTACGAATGGCGGGCGGTCACGCATTGAACTCACGCCAAATCCACCAACACAGTAGAGTAGAGATGAAGCGCTACGCCCCCTTTCGGAGACAAGTTTCTCCATCCCTCTCCCCGAACCGGACGTGCAAGTTTCCAAGCATCCGGCTCTCCATGCATGGGCGAGAGATCGCCCACGGGTGGGCCTCAGGTGTAGCTGAGGCGGTTGAACGCCTGCCAGAAGTCACGGGTATCATCACGACGCTTGTGCTTCATTTCGGCATTCCATCCGTTCGGTTTCGCAAGTTCCCGGTGCGGGTAGTGCATGGTTCCGCCTTCGCGGAGATACCGCAGGCGCGAGCGCCCGTCGATCCATCGCTTTCGTTCCCCACGGACGTTGAGGGTGAAGCGGAACCGCAGCGTTCGCCACGATGCCTTTCTGTGCTTCTTCCTCAGCCAGCGTCCGACACGCTGCCATATCCACCAGTCGAGCTTGTGGAAGTCCCGGCATGCCCATGTGGCGTACCGGTAGTAATTCCGCCACCCAAGGAGGACAGGGTTGAGCCTGTCGATGAGGTCGGCGAGGGCGTATCCGGTCGGGATCGCCTTCACCAGAACCTTGACCTTGTAGCGCAGGTCATTCAGCTTCCCCTTCGGGATGAAGAGATTGCCGACCCAGCGTCCCGTATGGAACGCCTTGGTCTGTGCCACCCGGTAGCCAAGGAAGTCGAAGCCCTCCCGGACGCCGGTGATGCGGGTCTTTTCCATCGACAGTTCCATGCGAAGCTCCGTTTTCAGGAACTCCGCCAGCGCGAGCTTTTCCGCTTCTGCCTGCTCCCGCGTGCCCGATACGCACACGACGAAGTCGTCCGCATATCGCACCATGTAGAAGACGGGCCGTCCTTTGTTGCGGTCATAGTGCCGCCGGTCGGCCGCATTCTGCGGGCGTTCACGCGGGCGCATGGACCAACGTCCGTATCGCTCGTCGATGGCCGTCAGGTAGATGTTCGACAGCATCGGCGATATGATCCCGCCTTGCGGCGAGCCCGTGACCGGGTGACGGACATTGCCCTCGATCATCACGCCGGCCTTCAGGAAGGCGAGGATCAGCCGCAGTACCTTTCGGTCGCTGACGCGGCGTCGCACCCGCTCCATCAGGACGTGATGGTCGATGGCGTCGAAACAGCCCTTGATGTCGCCTTCGATCACGTAGCTGTAGATGGATGGTCCGCTACGTGTCGGATGAAGGCACTGCTGGATTTTCACCAGCGCATCGTGGGTGTTCCGTCCTTTTCGGAACCCGTAGGAGGTCGGATAGAAATCCGCCTCGAAGATGGGTTCCAGGACCAGCTTCAAAGCCATTTGCACCAGTCGGTCGGTGAGCGTGGGAATGCCGAGCGGGCGGAACTTTCCCGGCTTGCCGGGCTTTGGGATCAACCGTTGCCTGACAGGTTCGGGCCGGTAGGTTCCGCTGCGAAGCGCCTCGCGTATCTCATCGAGGTAGCCTGCTGCGCCGCCGGGACGCTCTTCGACCGTGCGCCGCGTCATCCCGTCCGTGCCCGGCGTCTGGCTGCCGCGATTGCGGGCGAGCCTCTTCCAAGCTTCCGTCAGGGTTCTGCGGTCGCATACGAGATTGAACAGATCAGCGAACACCCGGTCAGGCGTTTCGCTGCTCCACCGATACAACTTGCGCTGCATGTCGAGGACGAACGAGGTATTCACCGCGCCGGGCATGCGCCCACCTCCTGCCTGCAAGCCGTATCCACTGCCGCCCTTCGCCATGTGGACGGTTTTCCCGCCCTCGGACTACTACGGCGGCTCCGCCCCCTGTCACCGCGATCGCCGGTCGCTTCGGTCATCCGACGCCCGAGAGCGCCGGAAGCGATGACAAGGTTCTTGGGTTCCGCAACTGATCTCTCGCCTGTGTTAGGCGCCGACTTTACCCCGTGTGGAATCCGGCCACGGCGCAACGCAAGCACGCGCCGAGGCTGGCATGCGGCACGCCGCATGCCTCCAGTCCGCAGGTCTCCAGAGCGGACCAACACTCCACCGGCCTGTGGCATGCGCCACCGGCCGCTCCGCCCACTTCCGAGTTGGCGGAGGTCATTTTCTGACGAGGCGTCCACCATCGGTTCGGTTTCCCTCGCCATGGCAGGCTCGCACGCCGGACCGCTCACGGGATCGGAAGTTCCCGCCCGTCCGGCTTCAATGGGTTCTGCTGATTTATGGCTCCCCGGAAGCACCCGGTTCGCCTCACCCATCTGCTCATCGCCGCATGTTGCGTCACACGGCGTGCGGGGTCTTCCACCCCGCGAGATCAGTAACGACGCAAAAGTCAAAGCACTCCTTTCTTCAACCTAATACCCAACGCACGGAGACATACCATGCCACAGATCGGTCAATTCGCGCGTGACGCATCCGGCTTCGCCGGTCAGCTCGTCACGCTCACCATGAAGCGCGATCTCGTCATCGTGCCCGCCGAACATTCCGATGCGGAGAATGCGCCGGACTATCGCGTCCATTTCATTGAACATGACGGGCCGGAGGTCGGTGCTGCATGGAAACGCACCGGCGAAAAGGCTGGCGAATATCTCTCGGTACTGCTTGACGATCCCGCCTTGCCGCAGCCGATCCGCGCCAACCTGTTCCGCGATGACGATGCAGGCTCGTCATGGTCGCTACACTGGAGCCGTCCAAAGCCCCGCGAAGATCGGGACTGAGATCATGCGATCCTGCGCCCTCCTTCTCTTCACGGCCCTGCTGACGGCTGGCAGCGGCTCGATGCCGGCCATCGCGCAGATCACGCCGCAACCCGCGCCTGTCACCGTGCATCCCCATGCTGCTTTCATTGCCGAGGCGTCACAGCGCTTCGGCATTCCAGAGCACTGGATTCTGGCCGTGCTGCGCGTGGAAAGCGCGGGCGATATGCGCGCCATCTCATCGGCGGGCGCAATGGGGCTGATGCAGGTCATGCCCGATACCTGGGCGGGCCTGCGCAGCCGCCATGATCTCGGGCGCGATCCTTACGATCCGCGCGATAACATCCTCGCAGGTACGGCGTATCTGCGCGAGATGTGGGACCGCTATGGCAATGTCGCGGCCATGCTCGCCGCCTACAATGCCGGTCCCGGTCGCTATGACGCGCATCTGGCGACGGGCCGCGCTTTGCCCGCAGAGACGCGCGCGTATGTCGCCACGCTCGCGCCGGTTCTCGGGCGTGCGACTGCGCCTGATGTGCCGACGATCGTGCCGCCGCCACCGCCGGATTGGCGCGAAGCTCCGCTCTTCGTTGCGCAATCCAGCGGCAATTCGGCGGCGGCCAATCAGCCGTCGAACGGCGCCCGCGCAACCCTTCCTCTGCGCGTTTCCGTCGATCAGGAGCCGCAGGACGGCGGCATATTCGTGGCCCGTGTGAGCAATGGAGATGCGCCATGAACATGGCGTCTCCACCCGCTTTCGGTCCGCTTCCGGTGTGCAGTCAGGCAAGGGGTCGCCTGGCTGCATTCCCGGCAGGACGGGCAAAAAGGGAAAGAAAGGCGGAGGGCAAGATAAAGGAAACCGGCACCCTGTCAGGCCGGTTTCTGGGCAAGCCCTTGTCTGCACACTGTTTTGGGGCGCGGCGCACGGCACCTTGCTTTTGGGCCTCGCGTGCCGCGATATGGTGCAAAGCCTTAGCTTTGCAGGGTTTTGACCGGCACTCCCGCCGAATATTGACCGACTTGCCGCCTTCACGGCGTGGGGCGCGTTCATGAGCGCCGACGATGAGAACCGCTTTCGCCCCAAGCCAGGTCGGATCAAATCCGACGTGTCGAAGGCGGGTAAGGCGAAGAGCTTTCTGACGCAGGCGAAGAAGCTGGCGCATCAGCATAGCAACAGCCCCGGCAGATCATCGTCATCCGCATCACGGACTTCATCGCGCTCCGCATCCGGTTCTGCCGGAAGGAGTGGGAAGGCGTCGCAGGCTGGCAAAGGTCCGGGCATAAAACGTGGCCGTGGCGCGGCCTTTGTCCGCGCCCGAACCCTGTCGGGCGGTTGGCGTCACAGTGCGGCCGGAGTGCGCCGCGTCGTCGTCAAAACCCGGTACGTCCAGAGCGCGGGGAAGAACGGCAAAGGGGCTGCCCATCTGCGCTACATCCAACGAGACGGGACATCCCGTGATGGCGAGCGCGGTCAGCTTTATTCTGCGACCGAGGACCGGGCCGATGGTGATGCGTTTCTCGACCGCGGCAAGGATGATCGCCACCAGTTCCGCTTCATCGTTTCGCCTGAGGATGCCGCCGATCTTTCCGATCTCACCGAACACACCCGCGATTTGATGAGCCGCATCGAGGCGGATCTCGGAACGAAGCTCGACTGGGTGGCGGTCAATCACCACAATACCGGCCATCCCCATGTCCATGTCATCGTTCGAGGCAAGGACGATCTGGGTGAGAACCTGGTCATCAATGGCGACTATCTCGCCAATGGTATTCGTGAGCGGGCGAGCGAGCTGACCACGCTGGAACTCGGTCCCGTGACCGAGATCGAGCAGAGCCGCAAGCTCTCTGCCGAAATCGATCAGGACCGCTTCACGCGTATCGACCGCGCCATGGCCGAGGAGGCCGACGAACGGTTCCTCGATCTGCGCCATGAACCCGACGACTCGCGCCGCCAGTTCAACCGCACGCTTCGCCTGCGCCGTCTCGCCAAACTGGAGAAGATGGGGCTGGCGACCGAACATGCACCCGGCGTCTGGGAGCTTGGCGCGAAGATGGAACCGGCGTTGCGTGAACTCGGCGAGCGCGGTGACATCATCCGCAACATGCATAGGGCGCTGAAGGCTGATGGGCAGGAACGTGATCCGATGACCTTCCAGCTTCACGATGCAGCACCCGCGGCACCCATCACCGGTCGCGTCGTGGACAAATATCTCACCGACGAGATGGGCGAGAACCTGACCATCGTGGTGGACGGCATCGACGGGCGAACACACCATCTTCCCGGCATTGATTCGGCCCGCGTCGAAGACGCCCGGATTGGCAGCATCGTGGAAGTCGGCCCCGCCGACACGGCACAACGTCCCTCTGATCGGACCATCGCTGCGATCTCCGAGAATGGTATCTACCGACCGAGCCGCCACCTCGAACAGGCAAAGTTCGAAGGGCGTGTGCCGGGCGGTGATTATGAGGGCTATGTCGATGCCCATGTCCGGCGACTGGAGGCGCTGCGCCGCGCCGGGATCGCTGAACGGATCGACGCTGACCAGTGGCGCATCCCCGAGGACTTCGATAGCCGCGCCGCCGCCTATGATGCCGGCCGCAACCGGCAGGCCAGCATCCGTGTCGTCTCGACCTTCGATCTGAAAAAGCAGATCGGCGCCGATGGTGCGACCTGGCTGGACCGGAGACTAGTTACGCCGGACGCTTCGGATATTACCCCGGCAGGGTTTGGGCAGCAGGTGCGCGATGCCATGGATCAGCGCCGTGAACATCATGTCACCCACGGCGATGCGACGCGGCAGCAGAATGGCCGCATCCTCTATCGGCGAGACCTGCTCGCCAACCTGCGCGAGCGGGAAGTGACGCGAGTTGGTGCGGAAATGGTCGAGAGCAAGGGGCTGCCGTTCCGGGCGGCTGCCGATGGCGAGACTATCAGTGGCAAGTTTACCGGAACAATGCAGCTCTCGAGCGGCAAGTTCGCCGTGGTCGAAAAGAGCCATGAGTTCACTCTTGTTCCATGGAGGCCGGTCATCGACCGCCAGCTCGGCCGTGAGGTGATGGGTGTCGTGCAGGGCGGATCGGTATCCTGGCAGTTGGGACGGGGCCGAGGGCTGGGGATATGAGTCTTCGCTGCTCCTGTGCCGCGCGAATTGTTCTCGCGAGGTCGGAATGTGGACGGCTCTTGAGCGAACCTGTCCGATGTGCCGCCGCTGCTATCCGGCAGCGCTGCGGCTTGGCCTTTCCTGTTGCCACTCGCCAAAATGCCTATTCTCTGATCGGCTCCGACTCTTTTGCCGATTGGAGCTTGTATGCGTGGAGGCCGAATACTCTGGGGCCAGATCATTGTCGTGTTCACCATCGTCCTGGTGATGGTCTGGACTTCGACGCAGTGGGTCGCCTTTCGGCTCGGGTTCCAGCCCCTGCTCGGGAATCCATGGTTCGATATCGCGGGATGGCCAGTCTATTATCCTCCGGCCTTTTTCTGGTGGTGGTTTTCCTTCGACGCTTATGCGCCGGGCATTTTCACCGAGGGCGCAATCATCGCCACGTCCGGGGCGGCGCTCGCCATCGCAGCCGCCTTCTTCATGTCGATTATCCGGGCGCGCGAGGCGCGCAACGTCGCCACCTATGGTTCGGCCCGATGGGCCGAGGACAAGGAAATCCGTGCCGCCGGTCTGCTTGATCCCGATGGCGTGGTCCTGGGCAGGCACAGCAAGGACTATCTACGACACGACGGACCTGAGCATGTCCTTTGTTTCGCGCCCACCCGATCGGGCAAGGGTGTCGGCCTCGTTGTGCCGACGCTGCTGACCTGGCCGGGAAGCTGCATCGTCCATGACATCAAAGGCGAGAACTGGAATCTGACGGCCGGCTTCCGGTCCCATCACGGCCGCGTTCTGCTGTTCGATCCGACCAATGTCCATTCCGCAGCTTACAATCCGCTGCTGGAAGTCCGGCAGGGAGAGTGGGAAGTACGCGATGTCCAGAACATCGCGGATATTCTGGTCGATCCCGAAGGCAGCCTCGACAAGCGTAACCATTGGGAAAAGACCAGCCATTCGCTGCTGGTCGGCGCCATCCTGCATGTGCTCTATGCCGAGAAGGACAAGACTCTGGCGGGGGTCGCGAGCTTTCTGTCCGATCCGCGCCGTCCGGTTGAGGCAACCTTGCGCGCCATGATGGACACGCCGCATCTGGGTGAAGCCGGTGTGCATCCCGTCATCGCTTCGTCGGCACGCGAGCTGCTGAACAAATCCGAGAACGAACGCTCCGGCGTGCTGTCCACGGCGATGTCCTTTCTCGGCCTCTACCGAGATCCGGTCGTGGCCCGCGTGACGGCCCGTTGCGACTGGCGCATTGCTGATCTGGTCGGAGCAAAAGAACCCGTCAGCCTCTACCTCGTCGTACCGCCATCGGACATCAATCGCACAAAACCGCTGATCCGCCTCATCCTCAATCAGGTCGGGCGGCGGCTGACCGAGGAGCTGGAAACCTCCGGCAAGCGCCATCGCCTGCTGTTGATGCTGGACGAGTTCCCCGCGCTCGGGCGGTTGGACTTCTTTGAATCGGCGCTCGCCTTCATGGCCGGTTATGGCCTCAAAGCGTTCCTGATCGCGCAGTCGCTCAACCAGATCGAGCGCGCCTATGGGCAGAACAACGCCATTCTCGACAACTGCCATGTGCGTGTCGCCTTTGCTGCCAATGATGAACGTACCGCCAAACGGATCAGTGATGCGCTCGGCACGGCCACGGAAATGCGCGATTCCACCAACTATGCGGGCCATCGCCTCGCGCCATGGCTGGGGCATCTCATGGTGTCGCGGCAGGAAACAGCGCGGCCGCTCCTGACACCGGGCGAGATCATGCAACTCCCGCCCACCGACGAGATCGTCATGGTAGCGGGCGTGCCGCCGATTCGGGCCGCCAAGGCGCGCTACTATGCCGATGCCCGGTTTCAGGAACGGGTGTTGCCGCCGCCCGATCTGCGCAAGCCGTCGGTGAAGATGGTAACATCGGCGCCAGACGACTGGACGAGCCGTGTTGTTGCGGCCGCGGCCGGCCACGGACCCACGTCGAACACATCCGACGACGATCCTGCCAATGCCGGTATCCGTCGTGAGCCGGAGCTTCCCGAACATGAGGAAATCATCCCGCCACCACCGCCGCCATCGCAGGAGTTCGACTTTCTCGATGATGTGCCCGACGTCGATGCCGGCAAAGCCCGTGCCATGCGTCAGCGGATGCGCATGGTCGCGCGGCAGGCGTCACTCGACCCAAATGACGGCATCGAGCTTTGAGAAGGAAGACAGGCATGACGAGTCGCACCCGCATGAATGTCTACTTCTCCCCGGATCTGCTGAAGCAGGTCGAGGGTCTGGCGCTGCGTCGCAATGTTTCAAAATCCGCAGTGATCGAGGCGGCGGTCGCATCCTTCCTGTCCGGTGACACGACCGAACGGCTGGAAGCCGCAATGTCGCGACGCCTGGACAAGCTTGGCCGCCAGTTCGACATGCTGGACGAAGATATCGCCATCCTCGGCGAGACGCTTTCGCTGTTCGTGCAATTCTGGCTCACTATGACGCCGCCGCTGTCAGACAGCGCGAAACAGTCGGCACGTATCAAGGGCAACGAGCGCTTCGAAGGCTTCATGCAGACACTCGGCAAGCGCCTGGCTTCCGGAGACAGGTTCCTGAAAGAGTTGTCGCGGGATATGGATTCGCTTCACGATCTTTCGTCGCAAGGCCAGTCTGAAGCCGATGGAAATCGGCCCTGAAAATTCGATCTATCCGATTTACCGCCCTGCGCCGCCGATGCCCGCACGCGCATAAACATCTGTTGAAACGGCCCTAAATCAGGTTCTTTTAATCGACCCCAATCCGGGGTCCGTCTTTTGCGCGTCCCGCCATGAACGGGGCCGCTATGACCACATCACATCAGAAACCCGAGACGATTGCGCGTGGTGCGCGGATGCTGCGCACCGCACTCGGGGCATCGATTGCCCGGCTTCTGGAAGATCCGGCTGTGGTCGAGGTGATGCTGAATCCCGATGGCCGCATCTGGGTGGATCGGCTCTCCGAAGGTCTGGCCGATACGGGAGAGAGGCTGTCTGCGGCTGATGGCGAGCGGATCGTCCGGTTGGTCGCCCATCATGTTGGCGTCGAAGTTCATACCCGAAGTCCGCGTGTATCGGCCGAACTGCCTGAGACCGGAGAGCGCTTCGAAGGGTTGCTGCCGCCTGTTGTCACGGCGCCGACCTTTGCCATCCGCAAGCCCGCCGTCGCGGTGTTTACGCTCGACGACTATGTAAGCGCCGGAATTATGACCAGCGCTCAGGCCGAGGTGTTGCGCCTGAACGTCGCCACGCGCGCCAATATCCTTGTCGCGGGCGGCACCTCGACCGGAAAAACCACGCTGACCAACGCGCTGCTGGCAGAAGTCGCCAAGACTTCGGATCGCGTCGTGATCATTGAAGACACGCGCGAACTGCAATGCGCCGCGCCTAATCTCGTCGCCATGCGCACCAAGGATGGCGTGGCGACGCTCTCCGATCTGGTGCGCTCCTCGCTGCGCCTGCGTCCTGATCGCATCCCGGTCGGGGAGGTGCGCGGCTCCGAAGCCCTCGATCTCCTTAAAGCATGGGGCACAGGCCATCCGGGCGGGATCGGCACCATCCATGCCGGTTCCGGTATTGGCGCGCTGCGACGCCTCGAACAGCTCATCCAGGAAGCCGTCATCACCGTCCCGCGCGCCCTGATCGCCGAAACCATCGACCTTGTCGCCGTTCTTGCCGGACGTGGATCGTCCCGCCGCCTGGTCGAACTCGCCCGCGTCGATGGGCTGGGTCCGGACGGTGACTACGCCATCACGCATCCCATTACTTTGGCCACCACCCCGAAAGGAAACCCTTCATGATCCGCACGATTTCGCGCGGCTGCCGCATCATGGCAACCGCCGCTGCCACTGTTTCCATCAGCCTGATGCTGGCGCCCGCCGCACACGCATCCGGCTCTTCCATGCCCTGGGAGGCACCGCTTCAGAGCATCCTGCAGTCGATCGAGGGGCCGGTCGCCAAGATCATCGCGGTGATCGTCATCATCGCCACCGGCCTGGCGCTGGCCTTCGGTGACACATCTGGCGGTTTCCGCCGCCTGATCCAGATCGTCTTCGGCCTGTCCATCGCCTTCGCCGCGTCGAGCTTCTTCCTGTCGTTCTTCTCGTTCGGCGGCGGGGCGCTCATCTGATGGCGGGCGGCCTCGAACAGCTCGATGCGGTGCCGGGCTTCTCCATCCCGGTTCACCGGGCGCTGACCGAGCATATCCTGCTCGGCGGCGCACCGCGTTCGATTGCCATCGTCAACGGCACGCTGGCCGGCGCCGTCGGCCTCGGCCTCCGTCTCTGGCTGGTTGGCATCGCCATCTGGGCAGTCGGTCATTTCCTCGCGGTATGGGCTGCCAAACGCGATCCGCTCTTCGTCGAGGTCGGGCGTAGGCATCTGCGCATCCCCGGTCATCTGTCGGTGTGAGGGCGCGGCCATGATGAACCTCACCGAATATCGCCGTACCGCCACCCGCCTCGCGGATTTCTTGCCCTGGGCCGCGCTGGTTGGCTCGGGCGTCGTACTGAACAAGGACGGCAGTTTCCAGAGGACTGCGAAGTTTCGCGGGCCGGATCTGGATTCCGCTGTTGCCGCCGAACTGGTCGCGGTCGCCGGGCGTATCAACAACGCTGTGCGCCGCCTCGGCTCCGGCTGGTCGATCTTTGTTGAGGCACAACGAAGCGAAGCCGCGACCTATCCCGGCAGCCAATTTCCTGATCCGGCCTCCGCTCTGGTCGATGCCGAGCGCAAAGCTGCCTTCGAGGAAGCCGGCACGCATTTCGTGTCAGGCTACTTCCTGACCTTCCTCTGGCTGCCACCCGCCGAAGATGCGGCTCGCGCCGAGACCTGGCTCTACGAGGGCCGTGAGCAATCCGGCGTCAATCCATGGGAGCTGATGCGCGGCTTCATCGACCGCACCGACCGCGTGCTGGCGCTGCTCGACGGCTTCATGCCCGAATGCCACTGGATCGATGACGCGGGCACGCTGACCTATCTCCATTCCACGATTTCCACGAACCGCCATCGCGTCCGCGTGCCCGAGGTGCCGATGCACATCGACGCGCTGCTGGCCGATCAGCCGCTGACCGGCGGGCTGGAGCCACGCCTGGGCTTGTCGCATCTGCGCATCCTGACCATCACAGGCTTTCCGACTGCGACGACGCCCGGCCTGCTCGACGAGATGAACCGGCTGGCTTTTCCCTATCGCTGGTCCACCCGCGCGATCCTGATGGACAAGACCGACGCAACGAAGTTGCTGACCAGGATCAGGCGGCAATGGTTCGCCAAGCGCAAGAGCATCGCCGCGATCCTGAAAGAGGTGATGACCAACGAGCAATCTGCGCTCGTGGACACCGATGCGTCGAACAAGGCGCTCGATGCCGACATGGCCTTGCAGGAACTTGGGGCCGACATGGCAGGCATGGCCTATGTCACGGCGACCGTCACCGTCTGGGATGCCGATCCGCGCATCGCCGACGAGAAGCTGCGACTGGTCGAAAAGATCATTCAGGGCCGCGATTTCACTGCCATGCCGGAAACCGTCAATGCCGTCGATGCCTGGCTCGGCTCGATCCCCGGACATGCCTATGCCAATGTCCGGCAGCCGCCGGTCTCGACGCTCAACCTTGCCCACATGATCCCGCTTTCGGCCGTGTGGGCGGGGCCGGAACGGAACGAACATCTCGGAGCGCCCCCCTTGCTGTACGGCAAGACCGAAGGTTCGACGCCGTTCCGGCTTTCCCTTCATGTCGGTGACGTGGGCCATACCCTCGTCGTCGGCCCCACCGGCGCAGGCAAGTCCGTGCTGCTGGCGCTGATGGCGCTGCAATTCCGCCGCTATGACAGCAGCCAGATATTCGCCTTCGATTTCGGCGGCTCGATCCGGGCATCCGCGCTCGCCATGGGCGGCGATTGGCATGACCTCGGCGGCGGGTTGACCGAGGGATCGGAGGTTTCCGTTTCCCTGCAACCGCTCGCGCGGATTGATGACGCTTATGAGCGGTCATGGGCCGCTGACTGGACTGCCGCCATCCTGATGCGTGAAGGCATGACCATCACGCCGGAGGTGAAGGAGCATATCTGGACGGCTCTGACATCGCTGGCATCCGCACCCGTCGGCGAGCGCACCATCACCGGTCTTGCGGTCCTGTTGCAATCCAATGACCTGAAGCAGGCGCTGCGACCCTATTGCATCGGCGGTGCCTATGGCCGGTTGCTCGATGCCGAGGTTGAACATCTCGGCCACGCCGATGTGCAAGCCTTCGAGATCGAGGGACTTGTCGGAACTGGCGCTGCGCCGGCTGTGCTGGCCTATCTGTTTCATCGGATCGGCGACCGGCTCGACGGTCGGCCGACGCTGCTCATCATCGACGAGGGCTGGCTGGCGCTGGATGACGAGGGGTTCGCCAACCAGCTGCGCGAATGGCTGAAGACGCTCCGCAAAAAAAACGCCAGCGTCATCTTCGCCACGCAGTCACTCTCGGACATCGACGGCAGCAATATCGCGCCTGCCATCATCGAAAGCTGCCCGACACGACTGCTCCTGCCGAACGAACGCGCGATCGAGCCGCAGATCACTGCGATCTATCGGCGCTTCGGTCTCAATGATCGGCAGATCGAGATCCTCGCACGGGCTACGCCCAAGCGGGATTATTACTGCCAGTCGCGCCGCGGCAATCGCCTGTTCGAGTTGGGCCTGTCCGAAGTCAGCCTCGCGCTCTGCGCCGCATCATCCAAAACCGATCAGACCCGGATCGCCGATCTCGTCGCCGAGCATGGGCAGGACGGCTTCCTCGCCGCCTGGCTGCGCGATCGCGGCGTCGAATGGGCGGCCGAGCTGATCCCCGATCTCACCAATCTTGCCGAACAGCCCTAGCCCGCCCAGCCGGTCAGGCCAGATCCAATCCACCCCGACGACATCCACAAAGAGGAGACCTTGCCATGATCCGTATCCCTATTGCCCGTTTTGCCAGTGCGTCCATGCTGGCGTTAACCCTCGCCATGCCGGTTGCATTGTCACCAATGCTGACAAGCCCGGCTCACGCTTTTGGCTTTGGTCGCATCGTCTATGACCCGACCAACTATGCGCAGAACCTGCTCACGGCCGCGCGCACGCTGGAGCAGATCAACAACCAGATCACCTCGCTTCAGAACGAAGCGCAGATGCTCATCAATCAGGCGCGTAACCTGACCAGCCTGCCATATTCCTCGCTCCAGACCTTGCAGCAGAACGTCCAGCGCACCCAGCAGCTTCTGGCCCAGGCTCAGAACATCGCCTTCGACGTGCAGAACGTCGATCAGATGTTCCAACAGAAATACGGCAATGTCTCGCTCTCTGCCACCGACACCCAGCTTGTCGCCGATGCCCGTTCGCGCTGGCAGAACACAGTTGGCGGTTTGCAGGATGCCATGCGTGTACAGGCCGGTGTTGTCGGCAATATCGATACCAACCGCGCCGAGATGTCCGCCTTGGTCGGCCAGAGCCAGAACGCGACGGGCGCCTTGCAGGCCACGCAGGCGGGCAATCAGCTTCTCGCCCTCCAGTCGCAACAGCTTTCCGACCTGATCGCGCTGATGTCGGCCAATGGCCGCTCGGAAGCGCTGATCGAGGCCGAGCGTGCCATCGCCGCCGAACAGGGCCGTGTCCAGCGCGAGCGCTTCCTGACGCCCGGATCGGGCTACCAGCCCGGCAATGCCCGGATGTTCGGCAACGGCAACAACTGACCGGACAGGAGGGGCGCGACATGGACGGCAAGATGCTGGCACGACTGGGCGCGATCATTTTCGTGGCCATCGCCATCACCGCGACGGTGATCGAAATGACACGCGAGGACGAACCAGCACAGCCCCGTGCGGCGCCGGCGCTTCAGGCGCCTGCCGATCCGCTGCGCCAGAGCCTGCGCCACTGCCAGCAGTTAGGCGAGGCCGCCGTGAACGATCCCGGCTGCCTCGCCACCTGGGCCGAGAACCGCGACCGGTTCCTCGGCCGGACGCCGGTGCCCGCCGCTCCGCATCAGAACGGGGGACAGTGAACCATGGGCGGCACCGGCGTCATCGACAACTTTCTGGGTGTTTTCACCAGCTATATCGACAGCGGCTTCGGCCTGCTCGGTGGCGAGGTCGCCTTCATTGCCACCACGCTGATCGTCATCGACGTAACGCTGGCGGCATTGTTCTGGTCCTGGGGTGCGGATGACGACATCATCGCACGCCTCGTCAAGAAGACGCTCTTCGTCGGTGTCTTCGCATACCTGATCGGCAACTGGAACAATCTCGCCCAGATCATCTTCGACAGCTTCGCAGGTCTTGGCCTGAAAGGTTCGGGCACAGGCTTTTCTGCCGCCGATCTGCTTCGGCCCGGCAAGGTGGCGCAGACCGGCCTCGATGCCGGTCGCCCGCTGCTCGAATCCATCTCGGACATGATGGGTTATTGGTCGTTCTTCGAGAACTTCATCCAGATCGCCTGTCTGATGTTCGCCTGGGCGCTGGTGCTGCTGGCCTTCTTCATTCTCGCCGTGCAGCTCTTCGTCACGCTGATCGAGTTCAAGCTGACTACGCTGGCGGGCTTTGTCCTCATTCCCTTTGGCCTATTCGGCAAGACCGCCTTCATGGCCGAGCGCGTGCTCGGCAACGTCGTCTCTTCCGGCATCAAGGTTCTCGTGCTGGCCGTTATCATCGGCATCGGCTCGTCGCTGTTTTCCCAGTTCACCGCAGGTTTTGGTGGCGCAACGCCGACCATCGACGACGCCATGGCGATCGTGCTGGCCGCGCTGTCGCTTCTCGGCCTCGGCATTTTCGGACCCGGCATCGCCTCCGGTCTTGTTTCCGGCGGTCCGCAGCTTGGTGCAGGTGCCGCCGTTGGAACTGGCCTTGCCGCAGGCGGCATGATGCTCGCCGGCGGCGCTGCCGCAGGCATGGCCGCAAAGGGAGGAGCTGCGGCGCTGTCGGGTGGAGTTGCTGCCGTCCGTGGCGGTGCTGCTGCCGCAGGTGCTGCGAGCGCCGCCTATAGTGTCGGATCGCTCGGTCAGTCAGGCGCTGCCGGTGTTGCCTCCGGCCTCGGCGGTGTTGCCCGCGCGGCAGGCTCAGCCGCCGCATCGCCCCTGAAACGGACGGCCTCGAAAGCAGCGGAAAGCGTCAAATCCAGCTTCTCCGATGGCGCGCGCGCCGGGCTCGGCGTCACCGGTGGATCGTCCTCGCAGGGAACAATCGGCGGTGCGAGCGTGGCCGGCGCTACCGCACCCGCCTCGGCACCGGCGGGCGGCCCGCCTGCATGGGCGCAGCAGATGCACCGCCGCCAGGCTCTCAATCACGGCACGACCATGGCCGCCCATGCCGTCCGCTCCGGTGACAGCCACGGCGGCGGCTCTTCCGTCAACATCTCCGAAAGTGACCGCTCATGAACATCTTCAGACGTCCAGCGACCCATTACGGCAAATCGCCCGAACCCGAGACGCCTTACCAGAAAGCCGCACAAGTCTGGGACGAGCGCATCGGCTCGGCTCGCGTGCAGGCCAAGAACTGGCGCTATATGGCCTTCGGCTCGCTGATCCTCTCGGCGGGCTTCGCTGCCGCGCTCGTTCTGCAATCGGCGCGAGGGACCGTCGTGCCCTGGGTGGTGCAGGTCGATAATCTCGGCCAAGCCCAGACCGTCGCCGCAGCCACCGCCGATTACCGTCCGACCGATCCGCAGATCGCCTTCCATCTTGGCCGTTTCATCGAGCAGACGCGCTCGATCCCGGCGGATGCCATCATCGTGCGCCAGAACTGGCTGCGCGCCTATGAGTTCACCACGGATAGGGGAGCGGCCGCGCTCAACGACTATGCCCGCGCCAATGATCCGTTCACCCGTGTCGGCCGCCAGCAGATCGCAGTCGAGGTTTCCAGCGTCATACGCGCCTCGAACGACAGCTTCCGCGTCGCCTGGACCGAGCGTCACTATGAGAACGGGCAGCTTTCCACGACCGAGCGCTGGACCGCGATCCTGACCATCGTGATCCAGACGCCGCGCGATGCCGAGCGTCTGCGCGCCAATCCGCTCGGCATCTACGTCAATGCAATTTCATGGTCGCGGGAGATGAGCCAATGACCATCGCGTCTTCCCGCAATTCCGCCTTGCCGGTTTTCCGTAAACCCGCCTTTGCAGCTTTGTTGCTTTCGGTCACCATGCTGGCAGGCTGCGCCACCAACAAGACGCCGCAGTTCAGCTATGATGCCGATGTGCCAGCGTTGCCCGTCGTGCCGACCGCTGTCACCGATGACCGGCCTCGGCCGCTTCACACGCCGCCGGCCTGGGCGGTCGCACGCGGCGGAACCGCTGCCGGAACACCGGCAGGCCGGGTTGAGAACGCCAATGCCGCCGCCCGCGTCGAGCCGCGCCGCGAGGGTTACTATAACGCCATCCAGATCTATCCCTGGTCGGAAGGCGCGCTCTATCAGGTCTATGCCGCACCGGGCCAGATCACCAATATTGCGCTGGAGCCGGGCGAAAGCCTGACCGGCGCGGGACCGATCGCGGCAGGAGACACCGCCCGCTGGATCATTGGCGATACCGAGAGCGGGAGCGGTACGTCGCGCCGGGTCCATATTCTCGTCAAACCATCCCGATCCGACATCTCAACCAATCTCGTGGTGACGACTGATCGGCGCACCTATATGATCGAGCTGCGCGCCCGCGAGGCGCTCTATATGCCGTCCGTATCCTGGTCTTATCCGGCGCTGCCTGCCGGTCAGCGCCAGACCGTTCCCGCAGCACCCATCATCCCGATCGAGGCGGCACGCAACTATCGTTACGGCCTGACCGGAGATACGCCGCCATGGCGGCCGATTTCCGTCTTCGATGATGGCCGCCGTGTCTATGTCGTTTTCCCGCGCGGCATCGTGCAGGGAGAGATGCCACCGATTTTCGTCATCGGTTCCGAGGGCGAGACCCAGATCGTCAATTCCCGCGTTCACCAGAACATCTTGATCGTTGATCGGCTGTTCGGAGCGGCTGAGTTGCGTCTTGGTAGCGGCAAGCAGCAGCAGATGGTCAGGATCGTTCGCATCGAGCAAAGGCAAGCTGCCCAGCCCGCCAAAACCAGGGAGCAACCGTCATGAGCGAAGAGGCTACCACCAATCCAACGCCGATGCGTCTGCGTGCCGAGTCGCCGCGCGTCACGCGCCTGTCGCGCAAAATGCTGGCCGGTGTTGGCGCCGTCGCGCTCCTCGGCATCGGCGGGGCGCTGATCTATGCGCTCCAGACGCGCGATATGAGCGGAAACGGTGAAGAACTCTATTCGACCGAGAACCGCGCCACGGCAGATGGACTGGCAGGTCTGCCGAAGGATTATACCGGGCCGGTCCTGGGGCCGGCATTGCCGGGCGATCTCGGTGGCCCGATCCTGGATGCCCAGAACAGGGGGCAACCCGTTACGCCGCCCACTATGGTAACACCAACCCGTGATCCTGCCGAGGAGCGACGTCTTGCCGAGGAAGAAGCCGCACGTCTTAGCACCGTGTTCTTCCAGTCGGGGCAGAGATCAGCGACGACGCCTGGCTCCAATATGCCGGGCCTTGCTGGCCTTGACCTTGGTGGCCAGCCCGCAACACAGGACCGCCACACGGCATTTCTGAATGGGCCGGTGGATCGCCAGACCGTTGCCATGGATCGGATCATGGCGCCAGCCTCGCCCTACATCCTTCAGGCAGGGGCCGTAATCCCGGCGGCGATGATTACCGGCATCCGCTCGGACCTTCCCGGCCAGATCACCGCGCAGGTCACGGAAAATGTCTATGACAGCCCGACCGGCAGTCTGCTGCTGATCCCGCAGGGAACGCGCATCATCGGTCAGTATGACGCCGGTGTGCAATTCGGTCAGCGCCGCGTGCTGCTGGTCTGGAACCGCCTGATCCTGCCCAACGGCCGCTCCATCGTGCTGGAGCGCCAGCCCGGTGCGGACGCTTCCGGCTATGCCGGGCTGGAAGATGGCGTTGATTACCACTGGTGGGATCTGATGAAAGCGGCGGGGCTGTCCACGCTGCTCGGCATCGGCACGGAACTGGCGACCGACGACGAGGATCGTCTGATCCGCGCCATCCGCGACGGAGCGCAGGATACCATCAATCAGGCCGGGCAACAGATCGTCCAGCGCCAGTTGCAGGTCGCGCCGACCCTGACGATCCGGCCGGGCTACCCGGTCAGGGTCATCGTTACCCGCGATCTCGTACTCGAACCTTATAGGAACTGACCATGACGAAGCTGAAACTCGGCCCCCTCATCGAAGACAAGCCCGTGAAGGTGACGGTGGAACTGCCGGGGCCGCTGCACCGCGATCTTGCCGCCTATGCAGAAGTGCTGGCTCGCGAAACCGGCCAGCCCGCTGCCGATCCTGTCAGGTTGATTGTGCCGATGCTGGAACGGTTCATTGCGACAGATCGGGGCTTTGCCAGCGCCCGAAGGTTTCGCTCATGAGGTGCCGAGCGAGTCATGGCACGTCGCGGCGATGATTTCCATCAACGTATCGACGGCCTTTCGTGTCGCATCCCATTTGGCGGTCTGATCCATTTTCCGGTTCTGAAGGGTGAGGCTCACCGCGCCGTGTACCGTTGACCAGAACATGAAGCTGTAACGGCCCAGATCCATGCCGGGCAAAAAGCCTTGGTCCTGAGAGCAGCGAAGTCCCGCCAGCAATAGATTTAGTATCTGTCTTCCAGCTTCGCCCGACCATGGATCATCGCTGACTCCGAGCCGTGGCGGCGGTGTGAACATCAGTCGGTACAGCGTGGGGTTTTCGAGGGCAAAGCGGACATAGGCATAGCTGCCATCACGCAAATAGCCGAATGGATTGCCGCGCATCTGCTGGAAGACCGCCAGCTTTTCCCTGTAGAGCTGGTTGAAACCTTCGTCCCGAACGGCGCGCAACAAGGCGCTTTTGTTGCGGAAATGGCCGTAAAGCGCTGGCGCTGTGCAACCGATGGCGTGCGCGACCGCAGTCAGCGGTACGTCGAGGTCGCCACGTTCTGACAGCAGCCGGATCGTTTCGTCGATCGCGCGACGAGCAATATCAAGTTCTTGCTCTTTCCGGGGACGGGCCATTCGGATGCCTGTTGCAACTTGTCGTGAAAACTAAACGACATTTACTTTTTTCGTTGACGGGCCGGAAGTCAAGAAGCAGCATTCGGTAACTGAACGTCGTTTAGTTTGAGGATGTGCGGAGAGCCGATGAACGCACACAGATCGATTTTCGCGTTGATGATGGCGGGGTGCCCGTCAGAAACCGAACGCTGTTTCGGATGATGCACCATGGCTGTGATCGGGAACAATCAGACCTCGCCTGATGATAGCCTCACAAAGGTCGTTGAGGGGAAACCCGGCACATCTGCGGTCCGGCTGAACCAGTTGCGATATTTTGTGGCCGCCGTCGATTATGGGAGTTTTCGCAAGGCTGCTGCCGCGCTTTCTGTGCAGGAATCCTCCATCAGCCGACGAATCCGTGATCTCGAAGATGAACTCGGGGCGTCGCTTTTCATGCGCCATGCTGGCGGGGTGCGGTTGACCGTTGCCGGGCGGGAATTCCTGCGCAACGCTCGCCATGCTCTTCGCCAGATCGACATTGGGGTGACCAAGGTGGCGGCGGTTGGCCGGGCGGAGCAAGGGCTGATCAAGGTCGGGATATTTTCGTCCCTTGCGTCAGGATTTCTGTTCGATCTGTTGCGTGCCTTCGGCACGCGCCACCCGAACGTGCAGGTCGACCTTATTGACGGCAATCCGCCCGAGCACATCGCGGCTGTCCGGAAACTTTGTCTGGACGTCGCATTCATCACGGGAACCGCGGCATGGGATGGCTGTGAGGCGGAGCATTTATGGTGCGAGAAGGTTTTCGTGGTGCTGCCCGATAACCACCCTTTGACGGGCAAGCCGGAACTTGGATGGGGCGATTTGGTCTCCGAGCGGTTCATTGTGAGTGACGTTGCGCCGGGTCAGGAGATCCACGACTATTTGGTTGCTCACCTTGCCGGTCTCGGCCGCCACCTCGATATTCAGTCTCAGCAGGTCGGCCGCGACAATATCCTATCGCTGGTCGCTCTCGGTCGCGGCCTCACTCTGACGAGCGAAGCAACGACCGTCGCCCAGTTTCCAGGGATCACCTACCGGGAACTTGCGGATGAGGTGCTGCCGTTCAGCATGGTCTGGTCCGCGCAAAACGACAATCCGGCGTCTCGGCGGCTGTTGAGCCTGGCACGATCGCTGACAGGGCTGGCCCGGCGAAAATAGGGTTTGACGGCACTGTACGATCACGCCGTAGCATTGGCTGCAATCGACATCGACCGTGTCGGTATCGAAGATGTCGTGGCCCTGCCCACGTCCAGGCTGACCGACTTCGATAGCGCTTTTGCCCCGCCGTGTTTGTGCACGGTGACACGGTGCGCATCCGGCCTTCCTCGGGCTTGACAGTTTGAGGTTTGTTAGAATAGAAAATATACGGACATCACAAGGTGTCCCATATACTTTTTATCCTTTCAAGTGCGGCGGGACGAGCAATGCTGAAATGGGGTGTCGAGAGGCGGTTGGAGTTCATCGAATTCCGCCTGTTCTGGGAGGGGGGTGTCAATCGCTCTGACCTGATCGATACGTTTGGCGTCTCCGTTCCGCAGGCGTCAAAGGACTTGACCCATTATCAGGAGCGTGCGCCGCAGAATGCGGTCTATGACAAAAGCGCTCGCCGCTACGTAGCCGGCCCGGAATTTCAGCCGGTGTTTCTAGACCCGGACCCGGACGCCTATCTCATGCGGCTCCGATCGATGGCGGAAGGTTTCGCCGACGCGGGGGCGAACTGGCTCGCTGCCCCGCCTGACATGGATATCGCTCTGACTTTGCGCCGTAAGGTCGATACCGAAGTTCTGCGTTCAGTTCTGGCGGCAGTGCGGGAGGAAAGGTCGCTGGACCTTCACTACCAATCCATGAACCGCGATCGGCCCGATCCGGCATGGCGGCGTATCACCCCGCATGCCTTCGGCTTTGATGGTCTGCGCTGGCATGTGCGGGCTTGGTGCCATGAGACGGAGCGCTTCAAGGATTTCCTGCTCTCGCGTGTCCTTGGATTCGGCGAGTTCGGCGAGCCAGGTGCTGCTGCGGCACAGGACCGGCTGTGGCAGGAAACCTTCGATATCACCCTTGTGCCGCATCCTGATCTGTCGGTCGGTCAGCAGGCGGTGGTCGCAAAGGATTACAACATGGCGGACGGGCGCGCTGTGCTGACAGTTCGCTACGCCATGCTGTTCTATGTGCTCAAGCGGCTAGGACTCCTTGATGGGGCTAGGCTGCGTGATCCCCGGACCCAGCATATCGTTGCGGCTGACGAAGACGAGGTTGCCGCCGCCCTTGAGCGTGCGCAGCATGAGTTCGATGAGGCTGACACAGCAAGCGGGGCGGTACCTAAATGATGGTGGCCGCAGCGAAATATCGGATGTCCTTTGGCGTGGGCGGGCTGATGCTCAATGAGAGCATCGTGATTGCTCAAGCTTATCAACCCGGTGAGAACTGGGCATCTGCTCGTGAGCGGTTGCTGGCCCAGGGCGCGTCATCCTTACCCAAACTGGCCTCGCAAACCCGCGCGCTTCGTGAAGTGTACGACCGGATAGGCCATCTCTCCGATGCCGAACGTCATTACCTGTCGGTAGAGGCTGACCGCGCCGAGCAGCAGGCGATGATGTGGCTGGCGGTCTGCCGGACCTATCGTTTTGTCCACGAATTCGCAGTCGAGGTGATCAGCGAACGCTACCAATCATGGCGGCTCGACCTGGGCCATGAGGTTTTTGACCGCTTTCTCGCGGAGAAGGCTG
The DNA here is from genome assembly GCF_042681825.1 of Halodurantibacterium flavum. Classification (NCBI taxonomy): domain Bacteria; kingdom Pseudomonadati; phylum Pseudomonadota; class Alphaproteobacteria; order Rhodobacterales; family Paracoccaceae; genus Halodurantibacterium; species Halodurantibacterium flavum. Next base: position 23,003 of record NZ_JBHUGH010000035.1, on the reverse strand, counting down.
AAAGCGATCCCGGCCTCGCCGCTCTTTCAGCTTCAACCTGCGCAAAATTGCGTCAGGTCTTGTTTCGGATACTACGTGAAGTTGGTTTGATAAGCGTCGAGGGTAGAATTCAGCCGATTTGGTTATCGGGGCGCATGAAGCGGCTGATTGAGGAGAGTAATCCGGCGGACTTGCAGGTCTTTCCCGGAAATGGGGGGTAATGGTGGGCACGAAAACTGATCGGCGCGCCCGCGCCGAGCACCTATTCAGGGTAGTTTCCAGCGATCGGTTCTTGCAAAAGCAAGGGCTGGGAAACGAGGTTCCCTTTTTTATCTGCGCTTTTGATGCCGAAGACGGACTGAGCCTGGGCGAGGATCGCGAGGATCTGATCGCCCGGCTGAGCCACGCCGGTGTGCGCGTACTTGATATTGATCTCTATGACCTTTCGATCAGGATCCTCGAAGACCGGGGTATCTTCGAGCAGATCCTTGAGGTTGAAGCCGAAACGGAAAAGGCGGAGCTCAAGGAACTGTTGCAGGGGGTTCTGGACCCGCAGGCACACCTCATTCCAGAGATTGCGCGGCACATCGAAGAAGTCCCGCACGACGTGATCTTCCTGTCAGGCGTAGGCGAGGTTTACCCCTACCTGCGGTCGCACAACGTACTCAACAACCTGCAAAGCACCGCGAAAGATCGCCCGACGGTCATGTTCTTTCCGGGAAAATACACGCACGCGCTGGCGACAGGAGCATCGCTGGAATTGTTCGGCTTACTCCATGACGACAAATACTACCGCGCGTTCAATATCATGAATTACGAGGTCTGACCGATGGCTACTTTTCTGCGTGATATCTTTGCCAAGCCGGTCGACCGTTCGATCGATGGGGTGATCAAGGCTGACGACAAGGCCAGCCTCCTGACCGAGCTCGATGAATATGTCATCACCAATGAGATCGGCGCTCGGCTGGAGCAATTCCTCGACGCCTACAACAATTATGATACCGCGAACGGCGTGTGGATTTCTGGCTTCTTCGGGTCAGGTAAGTCTCACCTGCTGAAGATGCTCGCCCTTCTGCTGGAGAATGACGAGGTCGAAGGGCAGCGTGCCGTCGAAATCTTTGAGCGGAAGCTTGCGGGCAACCCGATGCTGGCGGGGGCTTTGCGCAAGGCAGTGTCGATTCCATCCCGGTCGGTCTTGTTCAATATCGACCAGAAGGCGGATGTGATCTCGAAGGCGGATGTCGATGCGCTTCTCGCCGTCTTCCAGAAGGTCTTTGACGAGATGTGCGGCTACTATGGCAAGCTCCCGCATATCGCGCAGTTCGAGCGTGATCTGGACAGTCGAGGCAAGCTCGATGCCTTCAAGGCGGCCTTTGCGCAATCTTCCGGAAAGCCTTGGGAGCGCGGGCGCGAACAGGCTCTGATGGAAGGCAAGCACATTGCCGCCGCCTTTGCCGAGGTCACGGGCGATGAGGTCAAGGATATTCTTGGCCAGTATCGTAAGGATACGAAGGTTTCGATCGAGGATTTCGCCAATATGGTGAAGTCATGGATCGATGCGCAGGGGCCGAAGTTCCGGCTGAATTTCTTCGTCGATGAGGTGGGGCAGTATATCGCCGACAACGTCAAGCTCATGACGAACCTGCAAACCATTGCCGAAAGCCTGAACACGAAGTGCAAGGGGCAGGCCTGGATTGTCGTCACCGCCCAGCAGGACATGGGTTCGGTCATCGGGGACCTGACGGCGCAGCAAGAAAATGACTTCTCGAAAATCCAGGCGCGCTTTGCCAACCGGATGCCGCTGAACTCTCAGGATGTGGCCGAAGTCATCCAGCGCCGTCTGCTGGCCAAGACCGAGGCTGGTCAGATCACCCTTGGCAATCTTTATGATGCTGAGGAAAACAACCTGCGCACTTTGTTCGATTTCGGCGATAATTCCTTCAAGTTCAGGAACTTCTCCGGAAAAGACCAGTTCGTCGCGAGCTACCCGTTCCCGAACTACCAGTATGACCTATTCCAGCGCGCGATCATGGGCCTCTCGCAACATAACGCGTTTGAGGGCAAGCACAGCTCGGTCGGCGAACGCTCTATGCTGGGGGTGTTTCAGGAGGTGGCCAAAAAGCTGTGCTGCCCTGCCATCCCGGCCCGCTGGCCGATGCTAAGCTGCACCTGTCCTGCCTGATCGCCTGCGCGCAAGAGGTGATGGCGGCCTATGAGGCCCGCAAGAAGGCGCTCGGCCTGATCGACTTTGCTGACATGATCACCGGGGCTGAGCGCCTGCTCCGCACCGACCTCGCCGTGCGGCAAGCGGTGCTGGACGAGATCGACTGCGTCATCATCGACGAATTCCAGGACACCAACCCCGTGCAATTCGCGCTTTTGTGGCAGTTGGGCCAGCACGCGCCGCGCACACTGCTGGTGGGCGATGTCAAACAGTCGATCATGGGGTTTCAGGGCGCCGATCCGCGCCTGTCCACAGCGCTGGCGGCGGCAAATCCCGATGCGACCCAGCCTTTGGACCGCAACTGGCGCTCGACCCCAGCCATTATGCAATTCGTCAATGCGATGGGGGCTGGCCTCTTTGGGCAGGGCTATAACCCGCTGGTGCCGACCCGCGATGCGGTCGCAGGTCCCGCGATCGAGGTGCTGAACGCTACGCAGGGACGGCGCTCACAAAAGTATTCGCAGCCCCCAGAACACATCGCCGAGCGCATCGCCCGTATCCTGACTGATACTGAGACTATCACCGACCGCCACACGAAGGCCGCCCGACCGGCTCGGCCCTCGGATATCGCGCTGTTGGTCTGTCGCCACACCACCGCTGCCCGCTATGCCGAGGAACTGCGCGCGCGCGGCGTTCCGGTGCGGATCGCCGAGGATGGCTGGGCGAAAAGCCCGGTGATTGTTGCCGCCCGCGCCGCGCTGGCCTTTGCCGCCAATCCGGCGGATATCCATGCCGGGCTGCTCTTGCGCACGCTTGGCCCGGACCCGCTGCCCTTGCAGGAGGCGCTATCCGCCCAAATGGAAGGGCGGTTGGTGGATGACCCGGTGCTGATGCGGCTCGCCGCTCTGTCGAACCTTTTGGCCCGCCTGCCGGTGGGTGCGGCCCTTGATCTGGTGTTGGATGCCGCCGGCCTGCGCCTCTGGGCGGAACGTCAGCCTGACGCCGCCCAATCCCGTGCCGATCTTTTGCGGCTAGAGGCTGAGGCGGGTGAGTTCGAAGCCGCGCATCGCGACCTCAAATCCGCCTCGGGGTTCCACGGCGAGACTGCCAAGGTCTTTCTCGGCTGGCTCGACGCCCGTGGGAGCGAGCGCGATTTCGACCGTCATCCCGATCCTTCCGCCAACAGCGCCGAGGCGGTGGAGATCGTCACCTGGCACGCCTCCAAAGGGCGGGAATGGCCGATCACTGTCGTCGCCGAGTTCGACTATGGCATTGAGGAACGTGCGGGGGCCACTGCGACCCGTTTCGATGCCCTGGACCGCATCGACGATATGGCGGTGGTGCTGGGGTCCGCGAGCCTGATCCACACGCCCGGCTTTGCCGCGCCCGAGGCGACCCGCCGTTTCATCGAAGACCGCCGCGCCGATTTTGAAACCAATGCGAAAAACCTTCTCTATGTCGCCCTGACCCGTGCCCGTGACCGGATGGTGCTGGAATGGCCGGGTTTTCTGAAGGACCGCGAAGAAGACGCGCCCGAGGCTACGAACCTGTTTCATATCCTGTCCGATACTTGCGCGCCGCAGATCGGGGCGGGCAGCCTGCGCATCAATGGCGTGGATTGCCCGGCGCTGATCACGCAACTGCCTGAAGAGGCGGGATTTACCGAGTACGCAGGCGGTGCGGCAGCCTCAGCGCTGCGATTCGGTGCCGCTGCGCCGTTGCCCGTGACACCGCTGACGCCCTGGCGGCTGCAGCCCTCGCAAACCCGTAGTGCGGGGGTGCCGCCCGTGTCCCGCCGTATCAACATCGGAGCACCCTGGCCAAAGGCACTGAACGATGCCTACCGCGGCACAGCACTGCATCTGGCGCTGCGCACATACCTGACCCGGCCCGATCTGGCCCCGGCTTTGGCTCTCGCGACCGGGCTTGACGACGCCACTCTTGCGCTAGTGGCCGAGCGCGCCACGGCGCTGAAAGCCTGGCTTGCCGATCAGGGCTATACGGACCTGCGCGCCGAGATTCCGGTGCTTGGCCACACGCCCGAGGGTGCAGAGATCCCCGGTGCCCTCGACCTTCTCGCCATCGGCCCGGCAGGCGCGATGCTGATCGACCATAAATCCGGCGGCGGCGGTGACGGGTTTGGCCCCTATTGGCCACAGCTTTCCAGCTATGCCGGACTGTTGGCCGGACTATACCCGCAGCATCCACTGCAGGGCGTGGCGGTGTTCTGGGTCGATCACGGTTGGCTGGAACTGGCAGATGAGGGCGCGTCAGCGGGAGCTTTCGCACAGGCCAGAGTTAACTGATGCCCTGGGGAATACTTGCGCCCGATACCGTGGTTTCGCAACGGCGCCAGCAGAACCTTGGGCTTGCGGCGGCGGTTCGTCATTTCAATGATCGGGCGGTCCCCGGAATCGGCGGCATGTGGTTTCCCATGCCCATCCTTTGGTCGGTTCTGGCGATCTCTATCGCCGAGGAACTTGGTGTGCCGGCACTGCCTGTCGGCAACGCGGTCGAAGCGCGCGTCATGCTTGAAGTCATCGCGGGCCCGCAGGATCGCCGTGTGCGAGGGGCGAGGAAGATGCAGGGCTTGAAGGATAGCAGTTTCCACAATCTCAGGCGTCGCGGAACTTATGTGGTTCAGCCGATCCGCATGGCGATGGTGCAGCCTCTGGTCGCACTCGGGTTCGTGCAGGGCAGCCGCTACGGCGCGTTCCGCATACATAGCGCTGGCAGAGAGCTGTTGGAGCTGAATGCCCGCTTGCGCGTGCCGTCGGGCAGGATCTTCGCCACAAGGCAACGGTCGTTGTCGGAGACGATCGACTGCGGCACGGCCCCGAAGAAGGCAAAGGCATGGATGTGACCGTCGACCCAGGCCTCAGCCACCGCCGCCGGATAGGCCCGCACATAGCAGCCGTCGCTATGCGGCAGGTCGAGCACAAAGAAGTGCGCCTTCCGCTCCACGCCGCCGATGACGACCATCGCCTCGCCGAAATCGGCCTGCCCATGCCCCGCTGGATGCGACAGCGGCACGAACACTTCCTGGCGTCGCTGTTCCCGCTCGCGCATATAGTCCTTGATGATCGTGTAGCCGCCGGTGAACCCGCATTCGTCGCGGAGACGGTGGAAAACCCGCTTGGCCGTATGGCGCTGCTTGCGCGGCATCTTCAGGTCGTCATCAAGCCAATGATCGATGGTAGAGACAAATGCATCAAGCTTCGGCCGCCGGATGGGTGACCGGCGCTGATAGCCCGGCGGCGTCGAATACGACAGCATCTTGGCCACGCTGTCGCGCGATATGTTGAAATGCTTTGCAGCCTGACGCCTGCTCATCCCTTCCGAGCACGCCAGTCGCACCTTCAAATAAAGTTCCACGGTGTAGATCCCCAAACCCTCCTGCGCTCACTGCAGAAGGAAAATAGGTGGCCGGCTTTTACGCCGCCCGCAGCGGGACTATCCCGCCGCTACCGTGGACTAATTTTGCACCGCCGCTCTCAGGTTTTAATGCATCCACGCTTTCAATAGAGCCCCTTAGACCAAGCGAGCGGCGCCCGCCTCTGCGGCGACCGTGCTGCAGCTCCATTTCACGCCCGGCAGGGAGGAGGCCGCGGTCGCAAGCGGCATCAGGGCCGCAAGGTCCACGCCGGTCTCGACGCCGCAATCACCGAACAAACGCACAACGTCCTCGGTTGCGACATTGCCGCTGGCACCTGGGGCATAGGGACAGCCGCCAAGCCCGCCGATCGCTGAATCGAAGATGCGCACGCCGCGGTCGTAGGCCGCGCGCACATTTGCTGTGCCATGGCCATAAGTGTCGTGTGCATGCATCGCCCAAGCCGAGACCTCCGGATAGGCCGTCATCGCCGCCTCGAATAGCGCCGCTACCTGCGCAGGCGTGCCGCGCCCTGTGGTGTCGCAAAGGCAAACCTCGGCGTCGGGGCAGATCTCCAAGCTTCGGCCCAGAAGCGTGAGGACCGCGGCGGGTTGGGTCATGCCCTCATAGGGACAGTGGAAGGCGGTGGCGAGATTGATCCGCATCCGCACCCCGGCAGGCGCCTCGGCGACGAGCCGGGCGTAATCGGCCAGAGCCTCGTGCGGCGTGGCGCGCACATTGGACCGGCTGTGGCTTTCGGAAACCGATATGGCATAGGACAGGAACCGCGCCCCGGCGTCGATTGCCTTCTGCCCATAGCGGGCATTGGGCACGAGAACCTGCGGCATGGTGGCACCCTGCGCAAGGACATCGGCCAGAACCTCGGCCGCATCGGCAAGCTGTGGAATGGCGCGCGGGCTAACGAAGGAGGTAACCTCCATCCGGCGCAATCCGGCCGCAGTAAGATCGCGGATCATGGCGATCTTGGTCTCGGTCGGGATGAAGGGGCCGATGTTCTGGAACCCGTCGCGCGGCCCGACTTCGACGATCTGGACAGAAGTCATGCAATCACTCCCTGTTTCCGCAATTGGTCGATCTCATCCATCGAATAGCCGGCGATCCCGGAGAGAACCGCATCGGTATCCTGCCCGGCTTCCGGGCCGGTATTTCGGATCGCGCCGGGGCACTCGGGAAAATGCGGCACGATTCCGGGATGGAGCAGAGTGCCGTGGCGCGGATCGCTGACCTCGCGCACCATGCCGCGGTCTCGAAACTGCGGATCGTCGGCGATGTCGGCGGCGGTGTAGATGAGGGTCGAGGGAATGTCGGCCTCGACAAGAATCGCGGCCAGTTGCCTTGCGTCGAACCTACACGAAAAGGCGGAAATGGCCGCGTCGATCTCGTCCGCGTGATCAAGGCGGCCGGCGTTGTTTTGCAACTCGGGCCGCGCCGCCAGATCCTCGCGCCCGATCAGCTTCATGAGACGCTGATAGAGCAGATCGGAATTCGCCGCGATAATCACCCTGCGGCCATCGGCGGAAGCATAGGCATTGCTCGGCGCGGCTGAGGCGATGCGTGACCCGACTGGCTGGCGCACGAGCCCCAGGGCGCCGTATTCGGTCACGATCCCTTCCATCAGGGATAGCACCGCCTCGGTCAGCGCGACATCGACGGTGCAGATGCCGTCGTTCTGCGTGCCTTGCAATGCTCGGTGATTGCGACGGACGAGCCCGGCAAGAACGCCGATTGCCGCATAGAGACCGGCGATCGAATCGCCGATGCTGATGCCGACGCGAGGAGGTGGCAGGTCCGTGGTGCCTGGTGGGTGGTCGGTCAGGTAGCGCAATCCACCGATCGCTTCACCGATGACGCCGAAGGCCGCACGGTCGCGCGTCGGACCAGTTTGACCGTAACCCGAGACATGTGCCACGATAAGACCCGGTCGCAGGTCTTGCAGCCTCTCGTGGTCGAAGCCGAGGCGCGCCAGTCCGCCGGGGCGCAGATTCTCGATCAGCGCGTCTGACCTGGCGATGATCCGCCCGACAGCCTCGATCCCTTCGGGCTGCTTGAGATCGACCACCACCGAGCGCTTGTTGCGGCCGTGCACGCTCCACCACAGCGAGGCGCCGTTGGCCTGCGCACCCCAGCTGCGGACGGGGTCGCCCCCCGGCGGTTCGATCTTGATGATCTCGGCGCCAAGATCCCCGAGAATTCGGCTGGCGAAGGGGGCGGCGATGAAATGGCCGATTTCGACGATGCGGATGCCATCAAGCGGCGGCAGAGGGGCGGATCGGGCGCTCACGTTCGGTCCTTTCGGTTTCATCCGCCTCGGGCGAGGCCGGAATCATATAAGCATGCTTCATATAAGCCCGGACTGCTGCCGGCTCCAGTTCATCGTTCAGCCCCGGACGACGGCGAGTGGTCGCCCGGGGCTGTTCAGGTTCACGGCCGAGACGATGGCGGCGGTATCGATGCCGAAATGACGGTAGAGCTCGGCGATGGTGCCGGTCTGGCCGAAACGCTCGACACCCAGCGGCACGGTCCGGTGCCCCTGGACGGCGCCCAGCCAGGCCAGGGTCGCGGAATGACCATCGATTACCGTGACGATCAGGCAGTGCGGCGGCAGCCGTCCGAGCAGGCGGTCGGCCTGCGACACGCGGCCCGCCGCACGCCGTGCCGCCGTCCATCCGGCGTGCAGCCGGTCGGCAGAGGTCACGGCAAGGACGCCCACGTCGCGCCGCCCCTGGGCGACCTGCGCCGCCGCCGCGATGGCCTCGGGCGCGACGGCGCCCTGATAGGCGATCACGACCTCGGCATTCGGGCCCGGTTCGCGCACCCAGTAGGCGCCGTCGATCACACCATGAGCAAACTGCGGATCGTGGCGGCGCAAGGGTTGTTCCACCGGCCGGGTCGAAAGCCGCAGATAGACCGAGCCGCCGGCGGCATCGGCAAGCCAGGTGCGCGGGTCGGGATCCTGCCCGCCGTGACGCTGGAGATGCTGGAAGGACCAGTCCATGATGATCGACAGTTCATCGACGAAAGCCGGTTCGAAGGCGGCAAGTCCATCCAGGGCCATGCCGATGAGCGGCGTGCCGATCGACTGATGCGCACCGCCCTCGGGCGCGAGTGTCACCCCGGAGGGCGTGCCGACCAGCAGGAAACGCGCATCCTGATAGCAGGCGTGGATCAGCGCATCGAGGCCGCGGGCGACGAAAGGGTCATAGAGCGTGCCGATCGGGATCAGTCTTTCGCCGAAAAGACCTTGCGACAGACCCGCCGCGCCAAGCATGGTCATCAGGTTCATCTCGGCAATGCCGAGTTCGATATGCTGGCCTTCGGGCGAGAAGGCCCATTTCTGCGCCGAAGGGATGCGTTCGTCCCTGAATGTGTCTCCCTCGGCTGTGCGCGCGAAGAGTCCGCGCCGGTTCACCCAACCACCGAGGTTGGTGGAGACCGTCACGTCCGGCGATGTGGTGATCACACGGTCGGCCAGCGGCCCGCCCGACCGTGCCACCTCGTCGAGGATTTTGCCGAAGCCCGCCTGCGTCGAGATCACCGGATCGGCTATGGAGACCAGCGGCGGAACCGGCAGGGCCGGCGCCGTGAAGCGGCGTTGACCCTTCGCGAAGAAGGGAACGCGCGACAGGAATTCGCGCAGGCCCGCTTCGTCCGGAACGCCGGCGAAGGGTTCCCATTCGGCGCCTACCGGCACGGCCATCGCCTGCTGGAACTGGGCGAACTGCGCAGGTGTCATCAGTCCGGCGTGATTGTCCTTGTGCCCGGCAAGCGGCGTGCCCCATCCCTTGATCGTATAGGCGAGGAACACGGTGGGCTGGGGTCCGGTCGCGGCATCAAAGGCTTCGCATAGGCTGGCCAGGCAATGGCCGCCGAGGTTCTCCATCATTGCGGCGAGCTCGGTATCGCTGCGCCGCCCGATCAGGGCCGATACCGGCTCCTGATCGCCGAGATCGTCCAGCAAGCGCTTGCGCCACGCTGCCCCGCCCTGGAACGTCAGCGCGGAATAAAGCGCATTCGGACAGGCGTCGATCCAGTCCCGCAGCTTTTCGCCGCCCGGTTCGGCAAAGGCGGCCCGCTGCAGCGCGCCGTATTTCAACCGCACCACCCGCCATCCGAAGGTGGCGAAACTTGCCTCGATCTGCCCGAAAAGCCCCTCGCGCACCACGCCGTCAAGGCTCTGACGGTTATAGTCGATCACCCACCAGACGTTGCGCAGATCGTGTTTCCAGCCTTCCTGCAACGCCTCGTAGATGTTTCCCTCGTCAAGCTCGGCATCGCCGATCAGCGCCACCATTCGGCCAAGAGGTGCCTTCCGGCCGTGGCATTGCAGATAATCCTGCACGAGACTGGCAAAGATCGTTATCGAGGCACCCAGACCGACCGAGCCGGTCGAGAAATCCACATCGTCTACGTCCTTGGTGCGTGACGGATAACTCTGCACGCCGCCGTAACCGCGAAAGGCCATCAGCCGGTCCCGGGTCTGGGCGCCCATCATATATTGGATCGCGTGAAACACTGGTCCGGCATGAGGCTTGACCGACACCCGATCCTCGGGGCGAAGCACGTGGAAATAGAGCGCCGCAAGGATCGCGGCCATCGAGGCCGAAGAGGCCTGATGCCCACCCACCTTCACCTCGCCTTCGCCCTTGTTGCGCAGATGGTTTGCGTGGTGAATCGTCCAGCAGGACAGCCACAGAAGCCGCCGGTGCAGGGTATCAAGATGCGCAAGATCCGCCGGGCGAAGCGGCAGATTGCCGCCGGCGGCGGGCGAAAGTGCGGGGGCCGTCGTCGTCATCAGCTTAGGCTCCGTCGGGTTGGTTGGGTGGTGCCGCGTCGCGGAAGGCGGGAAGCGCATCGAGCGCATCGAAGATCCGCGCGATCGTCGGCCAGCGGCCGGTATTGATGTCGAAGCGGCGGTTGTTCCAGACCTGCGCGTAGAGGCAGCAATCGGCAAGGCCCGGCGTGTCGCCGTGGCAGAAGCGTCCCGTGCGGCTGTCCTGCGCAAGCATGACTTCGAGCGCCTCGAAGGTGGTTTCCACCCAGTGATGGAACCAGGCCTTCTGCGCCGCCTCGTCGGCGCCGAACTGATCGGCAAGCCGGTTCAGCACGCGCAGATTGTTGAGGGGGTGAATCTCGCAGGCGATCATGTAGGCAAGCGCCCGCACCCTTGCGCGACCGTCGGGATCCTCGGGCAGAAGGCGCGGCCCGGGCTGGGTTTCGTCAAGCCATTCGATGATCGCCAGCGATTGCACGAGCGCGGAGCCGTCCTCGCGTTCGAGCACCGGAACGAGACCAGCCGGGTTCATGGAGAGGAAACCGGCGGTGCGCGTCTCGCCCTTGCGCAGGGCATAGGCGACATAGTCGTATTCGATGCCCTTGAGGTTCAGCGCCGCGCGCAGGCGCGTCGAGGTCGAGGAACGAAAGAAGTTGTGCAGACGAAAGGTCATCGAACGCATCCCTTACGCCCGCGGACCGATGGGAGTGCGGATCTCGCCCAGCCCCTCGATCGAGACCACGCAGATATCGCCCACCTGCATCGCGCCAACGCCCGCCGGTGTGCCGGTCATCACCAGATCCCCGGGGCGCAGTTCCATGGACCGCGACAGGATCGAGACGATCTCGGGCACCGACCAGATGAGGTCCGCCAGATTGGCGCTTTGACGCAGGGTGCCGTTGAGCGTCAGCCGGATCGCGCCGCTTTCGGGGTGTCCGACGGATTCGACCGGATGGATGGGCCCGATCACCGCCGAACGGTCGAAGGCCTTGCCCCAGTCCCAGGGACGGCCCGCCTCGCGCGCGGCAAGCTGGAGGTCTCGCCGCGTGAGGTCGTTGCCGATGGCATAGCCGAAGATGTGATCGTGCGCCCGCTCCTCGGAGATGTTGGCGCCGGCCTTGCCGATGGCGAAGACCAGTTCGGCCTCGTAGTGGAAGTTCTGCGTTTCGGGCGGATAGGGAACGGTTTGCCCGTCCTCGACGACGGCATCGGCTGGCTTGGTGAAGAAGAAAGGGGGATCGCGATCGGGATCCTTGCCCATCTCGCGCGCATGTTCCGCATAATTGCGACCGACGCAATAGATGCGGCGCACCGGGAACCGCTGGTCACGGCCGATGACGGGCAGGCTGACGACGGGCGGCGGCGGGAAACAGTAGGTCATCGGTGCTCTTGTCCTTTCGTGATGATGTGATGCTCGGGATTCGGCTTGGAAGATGTCTTGGCAGGCACTGCCCGCGCCCGGCGCAGGAGCCAGAGCACCACCATGATCCCGAGACCGAGACCGTGGACGATGAGCGTAGAGGTTCCGCCCAACGTCTCAGGCAGCAGAAGAGACAGTCCGGCCATGCCCAAGATTGCGCGCTGAATGCCTTCGATTCCGCCGTTGAACCAGCCGGCGAGGCTGGCGGATACCGCATAGACCCCAAGCACGGCAGCCGCGACGGCTAGCGCAATTTCCGCCGCGCTTCCCTGCATCAGCAGCGGCGGCGAGACGACGAAGAGGAAGGGCACGATGTAGGCTGTCCAGCCCAGGCGCATGGCGACAAATGCGGTCTGCATCGGTGGCGCCTTGGCCAGCGCGGCGGCGAAGAAAGCACCAATGCCAACGGGGGGAGTGACCATCGACATCATGCCGAGATAGAAGATGAAGAAATGCGCGGCGATCGGCGAAACCCCGGCCTCGACCAGCGGCGGGGCGAGAAGAATCGCTAGTAGCAGGTAGACCGCGACCGTCGGCATGCCCATGCCCAACACAAGGCTGGCGAGTGCGGTAAGGATCAGAAGCGACATAAGGTTGTTCTGACCGATCTCGGCCAGAGCGAAGGTGCCGGCAAAGCCCAGGCCAGTGACGTTCAGAACCCCGATGATGAAGCCGGCAGCGGCCGAAATCATCAGGATGTCGGTCATCGCGAAGCCCGTTTCCACCAGCGCATGCCAGATCGTGCGCGGCTTGATGCGCTGGCCGCCGTAGCCGAAGACTGTGCCGCAGATCAGTGCCGCAGCGGCCGCCCAGAGCGCGGCGGTCTCGGGCCGCTGGCCCAGCCAGAACAGCGCGCCCAACATGACCGCAAAGGGCAGGATGAATATTCCGCCGCGGCGAAGCGTCTTGCGCGCCGAGGGCAGGTCTTTCTCGGCGATGGGCGCAATCCCCGTCCTGGCTGCCTCGAGATCGACCTGGAAATAGAGCGCCAGATAGTAGAGAGCGGCCGGGATGATCGCCGCGATCGCGATCTCTGCATAGGTAACGCCGAGGAAATCAGCCATCAGGAAGGCGACGGCGCCCATGACCGGCGGCGCGATCTGTCCGCCGGTCGAGGCTACGGCCTCGATGGCCGCGGCCACTTTGGGGCGGTACCCCGAGCGGGTCATCAGCCTGATGGTGACGACGCCCGTTGCCACGATGTTGGAAACGACGACCCCGGAGATTGTCCCGAACAGCGCCGAGGCGAGGATCGAGATCTTGGCCGCGCCGCCGCGGCGGCGGCCCATCGCGGCCAGCGATATGTCGTTGAAGAAATCACCGCCGCCCGCCCGCATGAGAAGCTGTCCGAACAGCACGAAGGCCACCACGACCGTCACCGCCACATTGAGCGTGAGCCCGAGCATGCCATTGGCATCGAACGCCACATAGGCCAGAAGCCGTTCAGGGGCCACCTGGCGGGTCTGCAGGGCGCCAGACACCAGATGACCGATCAGCCCATAGCCGGTAATGGCCAGCACAAGGAGCGCCAGGGTCCAGCCCACGGCCCGACGCAGACCCTCGAGCACCAGCAGAAACAGGATGGCGGCTATCGCCACGATGTCGCCGGGAACAGACATCATGCGGGCGATGATGTCGGGATAGCGGAAGGAAACGAAGAGGGAGAGGCTCAGGCCCAGGCCGGCAAGCACCCAGTCAAAGGCCTTGCCCTGAATCTTCTTCTCTGTCCCGTCGCCGCCGCGCCTCTCGATGAGGAACACGAGGCCGAGGCTGATCCCGAGAGCGGCAGCAAGCACCTGCTCGGTATAAATATTCAGTCCGAGACGGGTGTGAAGATCGAGCCCGACGGCCACCGCCAGAAGCGAGAGCGAGACAGCCAGCACCTGGAGGACGATATGGCGGACCGCCGCCGACGGAGCTGTGATCTCCTGTGTCAAGCTTTATCCCCTTGAAGGTAAGTTGCCGCGGCTGGATACCTTGCCTTGCAAGGGTCCAACCGCCTCATCACAAACGTGTCAGTTGGAAGGCATCTTGGCGATGCCGCGTTCCGCAAAGAAGGCAACCGCACCCGGATGATATTCGACGCCTGGGTAATCGACGAAGGCAGTCTCGATATTCATCGCTCCGAGAGGAGGATAGGCGGCTGCGATCGCCACGCGGTTGTCGAAAATCGCCGCAAGCAACGCCTTGACCTGCTCATCAGTCACATGGACACCGGCCACAAGGACATTGTCCCATGTCAGCATCATGATCGGTTTTTCGATGCCCGCACGCACCGGCGACGGTGCCACTTCCGAGAAATAATAGGCAGGGCGGTGCTTTCGCACGGCTTCGAGCGCCTCCGCGTCCGAGGCGACTTCGAGGAATCGGATCCCGCCCACCGAGGCATGGACCTCGGCCACCTTCGGGCCTCCCACGGCGAAGAAGGCCGCATCGGTTTGACCCGACACCAATGCATCGGCGCCGCGGATGAGCTCCGGCATCGGCACCCCGATCACTTCATCGTAGCCGATTCCGTCGGCCTCCAGCAGCGCGCTGACGAGCGGACGGTTGAGCGGAAAGGCCTCCCAGCCCGAGGGAACGCGCTTGCCCTTGAGGTCGGACACCCGAATCATTCCCGAATTGGCACGGACGAACAGCCCGACCGCGAAGGGGTTGATCTTCGCCACCACGCGCAGGTTCGGCAGCGGCGCCGAATACTCGCCCGTGCCCGATACAGCGGTGATCACGTCATTGATGTCGTTCAGCGAATACTCGCCAAGCCCGTTGTTGACGGCCTGCATCATCTGGGCGTTTCCGGCATAGGGCTGAACCACAAGGCGGCCACCCTCGGCCTTTCGTGCCTCGGCGGCGATGACCGACGCCATGGTGTTCCACACCGATCCCGTTGGCGGAGTCGTGATCGACTCCACCTGAGCGACGGCAGCGCCAGCTGCGAGGCAAAACGCCACGGCAGCGCCCGCAAGGCGGGCTCCAAACCTCTTGTACATTCGCATCCTCCCTGTGTTGCGACCTCCGTCCAGCGGCCTCCAGTCCCCAAGCCTCTGCACCGGCTTTTTATAGCTGATCCCGACAATATTGGAAGCATGCTTTTTTTATTGCCGTGATTGTCAGCATGCATTAAGAGTCATGATTGAGGCTGTGGTTCGCGAGATACGGGAGGCGAACATGCCGAATCTTGACGCCAACGGGAGGAAATTCAAATGAGTGCCAGCACGAGAGGCGCCTCGGGCGCGTATTCCAATGCTGAAATTCTCGCGATGATCGACGAGAAGGCCGGCGTTTACGACCCGAAGATTTATACGGACGAGGCGCTTTATCACCTCGAGCTCGAACGCATTTTCGCGCGCACCTGGGTCTGCATGGGCCATGAGACCCAGCTTCCTAAGCCGGGTGATTTCATGACCGCATACATCGGTGAGGACCCGGTCGTCGTAGTGCGTCAGAAGGACAGCAGCATCCGTGTCTTCCTGAATCAGTGTCGTCATCGTGGCATGCGCATCTGTCGGGCGGACTCGGGCAACGCCAAATCCTTCACCTGCACCTATCATGGCTGGGCATATAGCCAGGGCGGCGATCTGGTCAGCGTGCCGATGGAGCAAGAGGCATTTGGTGGCTGCCTGAGCAAGAAGGACTGGGGGCCCAAGCAGGCGCGGGTCGAGAGCTACAAAGGCCTGATCTTCGCCAACTGGGACGCTGACGCGCCTTCGCTCGACGAATATCTCGGCGAGGCCAAGTTCTATATGGACCTGATGCTCGACCGTTGCGAAGAGGGCACCGAGGCGCTGCCGGGCATCCAGAAATGGGTCATCCCCTGCAACTGGAAGTTCGCGGCCGAACAGTTCGCTTCAGACGCCTATCATGCGGGAACCACCTCGCATCTGTCCGGCATCATGGCGGGCGTGCCTGAGGATGTAGATCTTTCCCAGGTCGCTCCGCCGACCGAGGGCCTGAACGTCCACATGTCGAACGGTCATGGTTGCGGACTGTTTCTGCGCAACCCAATGTTCTACATGACCATCCTTGGGCCGAAGGTCACCGAATACCTCACGTCTGGGCCTGCTTATGAGGAGGCCACGCGTCGTCTGGGCAAGGGGCGGACGGATGTGAATCTTTGCCACTGCAATATCTTTCCGAATCTGTCGTTCCTGACCGGGATCAACACGGTCCGCATGTGGCAGCCGCGCGGGCCGAACGAGATTGAGGTCTGGACCTTCACGATCGTCGACAAGACTGCGCCTGACGAAATCAAGGAGGAATGGCGCCGCAACGTGTCGCGCACCTTCTCGGCGGGTGGCGTGTTCGAGCAGGACGACGGCGAGAACTGGTGCGACATCCAACAGGTTCTTCGGGGACATGTAGCCCAGCAGCAGAAGTTCAACATCGAGATGGGTCAGCGATCGGTGTCGACCGAGAACCTTGAGGGCTTCCCAGGGCAAAGCTTCGCCTACACCTACAGCGAGGAATCTGCGCGTGGTTTGTACCGCTACTGGACCCAGATCATGACCGCGCCAGACTTGCGTACCTGCATGCAAGCGAGTCAACAGAAGCTGCAAGCGGCAGAATAGCACCAATGGCGGCAGGGAAGGCCGCAACGTGAAATTTCCCGCCCGCCGGATACGGCGGGCAGGTTCTTGCCATGGGAGGAAAACATGCTCGATGAACAATTCAAGACCACCTTTGCAACCAAGCCGAAGGCCGTTTCGCTGGAGCTTCAGCACGAGGTCGAACAGTTCCTGTTCTGGGAGGCCAAGCTTCTAACAGATCGTCGCTATCAGGAGTGGTTCAGTCTTCTGTCGCAGGACATACGTTACTGGATGCCGATCCGCTCGACCAAGATAATGCGTGAGGTTGCACAGGAATACACTGACGAAGACGGATTTGCCCATTTCGACGACAACTGGCACACGATGAAGGGCCGGATCCGCAAGATCATGTCGGATGTAGGTTGGTCCGAGAACCCGGCCTCGCGCGTACGCTATCTGATCAGCAACGTCATGATCGCGCCCGAGGACGAAATGACGCTGAATGTCGTTTCGGCGGTTATGGTCTATCGAACGCGGCAGGAGCGCCAGCTCGATGTCTTTGCCTGCGAGCGCCAGGACGTGTTGCGCCGGGTCGATACCGAACCCGGGTTCGAGATTTCTCGCCGCAAGATCCTGATCGATCAGAGCACGATCCTTTCGAACAATCTCAGCTTCTTCTTTTGACAGGAGTAACAATGACGTGGATGAAGGCCTTCCCGCTGGCGGATTTGCCGGCGGGAGAAATGAGGCAGTTCGACGGCGGGCCAGAGCCCATCCTGATCTGCAACCTGGACGGAGAAGTGCATGCAGTTCAGGATACCTGTACGCACGACACCTGGTCTTTGGCCGACGGTTTTCTCGAGGATGGCGTCGTCGAGTGCAGCCTGCACTTTGCGAAGTTCTGCGTTCGCACAGGCAAAGTGAAGGCGCTGCCTGCTTGCGCGGCCCTCAAGGTGTTCCCAGCAAAGGTCGATGGCGACTTCATCTACGTCGAGTGCTGATATCGAAATCCAGAAACCACAGGGAGGAACGCAATGCAACTCAAGGATCAAGTGGCCCTCGTGACGGGCGGCGGGTCCGGTCTAGGCCGGGCCATTGTCGAACGTTTCGTGCAAGAGGGCGCGCGCGTCGCCATCTTCGACCGCTCGCAGGAGCGTATTGATGAGGTGAGGAAGGTGCTCGGCGACAAGGTCATCGGCGTGGCCGGCGATGTTCGCGAGATGGCCGACAACAAGCGGGCCGTTTCCGAATGCGTCAAGGCCTTCGGCCAGCTCGACACATTCATCGGCAACGCCGGGGTCTGGGACTACTCCAAGTCCATGGTCACGACCGAGGAAGACGCCCTCTCTGCCGCCTTTGACGAGATGTTTGCCATCAACGTCAAGGGCTATGTTCTGGGAGCCAAGGCGGCTCTGCCCGAGCTTTACAAGACCAAAGGGCACATGATCTTCACCGCATCGAACGCGGCTTTCTATCCGGGCGGTGGCGGTGTGCTCTATACGGCGACGAAACATGCCGTGGTGGGCATGATCAAGCAGATGGCGCATGAATTCGCGCCTCATGTGCGCGTGAACGGTGTTGCGCCTGGTGGCATCGGAGGAAGCAACCTCGCCGGTCTCAATTCGCTTTCGCAACAGGGGGCCAAGTTCTCGGACCTGCCGCTTGACGACCTGATGAAACAGATGCTTCCGTTGGAGCGAGCGTTCCACGCGCCTGAGTATGCCGGTGCCTATGTCTTCTTTGCCAACCGCCGCGACAACGCGCCGGGCACCGGCGGCGTGCTGAACTTCGATGGTGGTATCGGCATGCGGGGCTTTGCATCGCCCAACATGGGCGGCGAACTCGTCGAGGCTTTCGGCAAGGCCTGACGGGATCGCGTAGAGGGGCGTTTGAAACCTGTAGCGGTTTCTGGGCCCCCAGCGCGGGGCGTCAAGGATAATTCGATGCACGACCGGCAACGCCTCTTGTCTGCAACAAGCATATCGGCAGATAGGGGCCGGCTTTTTACTGTCCAGCGAGGAAATCATGAACGACATTCAACTCTATATCGACAATGAGGCCCGGAGCGCCACCGGCAACGCCACATTCGAGCGCCGCTCGCCGTTCAGCGGCGAGGTGGTGACCCAGGGCGCAGCGGCCACGCCGCAGGATGCTCTGGCGGCGATCGAATCGGCCGAACGCGCCTTTGCATCCTGGTCGCAGACGGGACCCGGGCAGCGGCGCGCGCTGCTGCTGAAGGCCGCTGATGAGATCGAGAAGCACACCGAAGATTTCGTCATCGCCATGAAGGGCGAGGTCGGGGCAGGCGATCTCTGGGCGCGGTTCAACGTCATGCTTGCGGCGAATGTCTTCCGCGAGGCCGCCGCGATGACCACCCAGGTTCAGGGCAGCACCATCCCCTCGGACAAGCCTGGCACACTGTCGATGACCCTGCGTCAGCCCGTCGGCGTGATCCTGTCGATCGTGCCGTGGAACGGGCCGATCGTGCTGGCGGCGCGGGCCATCGCCTATCCACTGATGTGCGGCAACACGGTTGTCTTCCGTGCATCGGAGACCTCGCCCAAGACCCATGCGCTGGTGGCAGAGTCCGTCTATGCCGCAGGTTTCGCCGCCGGAACGCTTAACTTCGTGACCAACGATCCGAAGGACGCGCCCGAGGTTGTGGAGACGATGATTGCCCATCCGGCAGTTCGGCGCGTCAACTTCACCGGCTCAACGCATGTGGGCCGGATCATCGGCGAGAAATGTGGCCGCCATCTCAAGCGCTGCCTGCTGGAGCTCGGCGACAAGTCGCCGATGGTGGTGCTTGAGGATGCCGATATCGACGGTGCGGTGAATGCCACGATTTTCGGCGCTTTCCTCTATCAGGGCCAGATTTGCATGACGACCGAGCGCGTCATCGTCGATGAGGCCATTGCCGATGCGTTTGTGGACAAGCTCGCTGCGCGCGCGGCCCAGCTGCAGGCAGGTGATCCGCGCAGCCAGTCGGCCTGCGCGCTTGGCCCGGTGGTCAGCCAGGGTGCTGCCGACCGGCTGAACGCCCTGCTCGACGACGCGGTCGCCAAGGGCGCGAAGATACGTTCCGGGGGTCGCGCGGAACGCACACTGATGGCAGCCACCGTGATCGATGGCGTCACGCCAGCTATGCGCATATATTCCGAGGAAGCCTTCGGTCCGATCTTGCAAGTGATACGTGTCAAGGGCGCGGACGAAGCGGTGCAGGTGGCCAACGATACCGAATACGGTCTCTCGGCCGCCGTATTTGGCACCGACATGACGCGTGCGCTCGATGTGGCCATGCGCATCCAGTCCGGTTCGGTGCACATTAACGGCGCGACCGTGGCTAACGAGGCCCAAGCCCCCTATGGTGGGACGAAGTCCAGCGGTTGGGGCAGGTTCGACAGCCAGGCAGTGATCGACGAGTTCACAGAGTTGAAATGGCTGACGATCGAACAGCCGACTCAGCAATATCCGCTGTAAGAGAAGGCCCGAGACCGGGATCCAAGGCAAAGCCCACGGGTTTTCCTCGTGGCCCTCGCGTTTTTGGGCCTATCGCAACGACCTGAATGCGTCCTGTGAGCCAGAACGCCGCCAAGCGGTTCCGAGCGACCGTGAAAATTGACAGCATGCTTAGGATCATCTATGGTCGTCCAAGTTCAATATCGGGAGGAGTCAATGACCGCTAGCAAGACAATCGAAACGTCGCTTGCAGAGCGAGCTCGCGCTATCAATCTTTTCAGCCCGCCGGATGATTATTTCGACGATCCCAGCAAGTATTTCCGACTTCTGCGCGATGGCGATCCGGTTCACCAGCAAGAAGACGGCAGCATTCTTCTGACCCGCTATGACGACGTGCGCCAGATCTGGCGCGACCTGACGGGCCTTGTCTACAAAGGCGAACAGTTCTGCAAGCGTTTCGGCGAGGGCCCGCTGCTCGAGCATCACACCTCGACTATGTTGTTCCGCGACAACCCCGATCACGACCGGCTGCGCAACATCGTCAACCCGTTCTTCTCACAGACGTCCATCCAGTCCCTTTCCGCCTTCACTCAGGAGGTGGTCGACCGTGAAATCAAGAAGGTCAAGGAGATGGGCGAGTTTGATTTCGTGCACGATTTCGCCTTCCGCATTCCAGTTGCGCTGATCTGCAAGGTCATCGGTGTGCCGGTCGAGGACGCCAACTACATCCAGGCCGTGGGTCGCAAGGTGCTGTTCCCGCTCAACCCCAAGGTGCCGCAGGAAGCGATCGACGACGGTCATGCGTCGGTGACCGAGTTTAAGAGTTACCTAGCGCCATTTCTCGGCGAGATCAAGGCGCGCTCCTCGATCGACCCGAGCGAAAGTATCCTCTGCGCCATGGCAGCCGCTCAGCGCGACGGGGTCGAAGTCAGCGACGACGAAATCCTGCACATGTGCATCGTGACGCTGAACGGCGGCCATGAGACCACCACAAACCTCATATCGCAGTCGATCCATTTCCTGATGGAAGACCCCGAAAGTCTGGGGCAACTACGTGACGGCGAGGTCCCTGTCGCTACGGCTCTCGAAGAGCTGATCCGCTTCATCACGCCCCTGCAGCTTCAGGGCCGGCGCACGACGCAGGATGTGGAACTGGAGAGCGGCAACGGCACGATCCAGGCCGGCACCGAGGTGGTGCTGTGCCAGGCCTCAGCGAACCGGGACGAACGTGTGTTCGAGAACCCCAACAAGCTGAACCTGTCACGCCGCCCGAACAATCATGTCGGTTTTGGCGCTGGGATTCATGTTTGCCTGGGTCGGCCGCTGGCCAGAATGGAGGCTTCGATCGCCATTCCCACCGTGCTGAAGGAACTGCCGACCCTGACCCGCAACGGGAAGGCTCGTTTCCAGCGCAACACGCGCTTCAGGGGTCTTGAGAAGTTCCCCGTAAAGCTCGCTTGAACCGCAAAGGCAGGGAGCATCCAAGCGCGCGGCGAAGGTGGCTTCGCCCGAGGAGGCGGGCCGGCACACACCGGCCCGTATGAACAGGACCTATCTTTACAGGAGCAGAAATGAAGATCTGCCGTTTCGACAAAATCCGCATCGGCCTCATCGAAGGCGATGAGGTTGTTGATGTAACCCAAGCCCTCGACCTGTTGCCGCAGATGCGCTACCCGCTGCCGCGGCACGATCCGATGATCGCCCATCTCGACCAGTTGGTGCCGGCTTTCAGCGAGGCTGCAAAGACCGGTGCGCGCAAGCCCGTTTCGACCGTGGCCTTCGATTCGCCGGTCGCCAATCCCGGCAAGCTGGTCGCGGCGCCCGTAAACTACGTCAAGCACCTTGAGGAGGCGCGCGAACAGAAGGAATTGCACCAGAACAACGCCGCCCAAGTCCGCGTCATCCACGAGACGGGCCTCTTTCTCAAGGCCACGAGCAGTCTCATCGGCCCTTCCGAGCCGGTGGCGCTGCGCTTCCCCGACCGCCGGACCGACCACGAGATCGAACTAGCGGTGGTCATCGGCCGCCGCGCCGACCGGGTGCCAGCAGAGAGAGCGCTGGAGCATATCGCGGGTTATACGATTGGGCTCGACATGACGGTGCGCGGCGCTGAGGAACGGAGCATGCGAAAGTCCATAGACAGCTATTCGGTGCTCGGCCCCTGGCTCGTTACCGCAGATGAGATTCCCGATCCGTCGCAACTCGACTTCGAACTCAGGGTCGATGGGGTAAACCGGCAGAAGGCGAATACCCGCGATCTGGTGCTCAGCGTGCCGGAACTGATCGAGATGGCCAGCCGGTTCTACACGCTGGAAGTGGGAGATGTCATCTTCACTGGCACGCCCGAGGGTGTCGGGCAGGTCAGGCCGGGCAGCAGGATCCACGCCTGGGTTGACCGGATCGGGGCAATGGAGATCGGCGTCGTCTGAAACACGACAGCATCCCGGTCGAAGGCGGCCGCTGAATTACTGTGGCGGTCGTCAAAAGTTGTCGGTTTCCAGCGGCTGAGGGATCGAGGCACGCACGTGATTGCTTGATCGCTGGACAAAGGTCGTCAGCGATGTCATGAACTGCCTCTGCTCCTCCGCATCGAGTTGCCCCACGAGCAGCGCCCTCAAATTCTCGATCCGACCAAATCCCTTGGCGACCAACGCCTCCCCCGCAGGGGTCAGGTCGAGCAATTTCTGTCGGCCGTCTGACTCGCTCATCTTGATCCGGACCAGCCCGCGTTTTTCCAACGCGGTAGCTGCGCGTCCGCAACTGGCCCTGTCTATCGCGGCGCGCCGGGCCACCTCGGTGACCGACAGGCCCGGAAAACTGTGCGCTGTTGCCAGCATGATCCAGGTCACCGGTGACAGCTTCAGCCCAGCCATGGCCTCGTCGAAGCAATACAGAAAGATCTGGTAGCTGCGCCGAATCAGATGCGCAGGATGTTCTGTCAGAACCCGATGGAGGTTTTCCGCATCCAAAGTTTCGAGCGGTCGTGGTGCAGTTTGATCTTTCATTGCCTCGATTCCTTCATTGCTTTCGTATGCCGATGGCTTGCCACAGTTCGCCTCCGCCTACGGTTCAGACCGGTTTCAACCAATTAAAGCATGCATGCAAGTGTTTCGCGTCAGTTGGACGCCTCTATTTACCGGCAAGGCTGCTTCTTCGCGGGGCTCTAGGGTCAGGACCCATTGATTGGCTTGATGTCGCCGCCCCTGCGTGATTCAAGCGCTCCGCGCTGACGGGGGGCATGATGAGCAATCTTTTCTGGCTGACGGACGAGCAGATGGAGCGGCTGAAGC
>NZ_JBHUGH010000034.1:0-41719 GCF_042681825.1 Halodurantibacterium flavum | reverse complement strand
GTGTTGTGTGACACCAATACCTGCAGAGATGCGGGATTATGTGGGAATAGCCGGGGAGAGGTGAAAACTCCCAACAAAACAAGGGTATCAGAGGGCTATCGAGGCCGCGCCGATAGATGCTGCGAATGTCATGCAGGAGGCGTTAAAATGGCCCTTGAAGCCCTGGAAAACGCGTGGTGCAGGTTGACGTGGAAGAATGCGTGAGAGGCCCGCGAATCCTTGGAAAAAAGGACAAACAGCGCGTTCTGGGCGTCTGGCGCGCTTCAGCTCCATCATCCGAACATGCAAATCGGGCCGCAAGCTCCTCTCGGCATTTGCATGTTGAGTAAAAGGGATGAAAATCAATGCGTTGATGTAGGTCCGGGCCTGCAGAGCGCATCGACGAACATGCAAACGATTATTGGCGATGCGGGAGAGGAACTGTGCGTTCTAGCTCTGCAGACAAGAAGCCCGACGAGGTCTTCTCTGTAGTGAGGAGCATCACTTTCCGAGTTGTTCGAGGCTTACCGACTTTCCGAAACCCTCCTTCTTCGGGAAAATTTGCTTGATCTCGGCTTCGCCGGGAGCAGCCTCCCGTATGTGCTTACGAGCCTCATAGACAGCGATGTCCCGCTTGATGGCCAAGACGCTCCTGAAAGTTTTAGGTATGCGGTATGCTTCGGAGACGGCATGGACTGCACTGGCGAAAACTACGAGCTGAACTACCCGTCGCGCGGCATCAGGAAGGTAAATAGCCTGCCCTAGCACAACAGTGTCCAAGTTCACGACCGGGGTCATGGTAAACACGAGCAAAGCAGCGAAGACGAAAGCTACATAGGCAAGTGTGCGGAAGAGGGCTGCCGTGTTCTGACGGACGTCGTCATATAGCTCGTTAATCTTCTGAACGGATCGCCCTGTGCCACTCATGCTCGTAATGGCCAATGAGACTGTAGGAAGGATGCTCGCAGAGACCAGCCCTAAAAAGGTCACAAGCATACGAACGGGCTCACCCGCAAAAAGCGCCGGTGGAATCGCTGCCCCGCTCACTGCCGCACCAGCGAGCGTCAGCCATGTCAACCCTCGAAGCGACAATCAATTTTCCCTGCAGCAGCCCATTCCTTCAGGGCGTCAACGATCTTTAACATAGCATCTTCGGGGTCCAGGAGGGAGCCTTCTGTCTTCACATCTTTCATGACCGTAAGTTTGACCATTCCTCCCTTCTCGCGGCCATCGCCCTGAAGGCCAAGATCAGCCGGATCGAAGTTTCGCAGCGCCTCGTTGACGGCGGCTCTAGGTATTCGAACCTTGCTACGCTGACTTTTGATTACGACTTTAAGAAGGCCTTCGATGCGCCCTCCTGCAGGAATTTGCTGCTCCAAGCGTTCCAAAGCCTCGTCTGGCCACCCCATCAGCTTCAAAATATCAAAAACGGTGTGCCCTTCTTCTCTTGCTTGTCCAGCCTGCCTCTCATCATCAATCACCACTGACCGATTGTCGGCAGATGCATGCTTCGGGCGCGCCGAGATTGTCAGGTCTGATATCTCCTGCAGCCCCTTTTCCCCCTGTGCGCTGAATTGCGCATTGAGGATCACCTGCTGCCCAGGCTCGAGTTCTCCTGCATTTTGGAATAGCGCAGTCAAGTATCGCTCGAGTATCTGCCCCCGGACAGTATGGCCTTCGATGAGGCCCACATGGTTTTTGTTGACCGCGAAGTAAAGAACGCCCTTCAGAACACGAGCGGCAGGTCCTACGTCAATGTTCTGAAGCACAAATTCGTCAGTATCTTCATCGAGAGATTGAAGAACCGCCTGAATGTCTGCTCCGGCCTGAAGGTGGATGAGCTGCCCGCAGAAGACCGCCCCGTCCCAAGCTTCGGGTGAGGAAACCTTGTTCAGGATCACGTAGCTGCCATCTTGGTCGAGATCGATGATCCGAAGCCGCGCGTTCTCCCCAACTGTGTGATGCTCCCTACGCCGACGGAGCACATCAACCAGCATGTCCTTCAGCTCCATCCCGCGCAGCGGGCCTTCCGCCTTTAATTCACGGTATTGGATTGTCGCCTTCTTGTTTTTAGCCAAAGTTCTCGCCCCCACGTTCCTTCCTGTCTCTCTCACCTAACGTGGCACTATCTTTAGATGATTCGCTACGAGGCCGATCTCCCGAAGGGCGTCATCCGTGATTACCGACCTGATATCAGCAGCTCGGCCCGTGCGTTTCGGCTGCCAGCCTGTTTGCCGACGGTGTACGTTGTGCTCATCTCCTCGATCCGGGCCCAGGCGAACATGGCGCGGATCTCTGGCACGTCGTTGATGGACAGGATGAACTGCCCCTTGATCGCGGCCATCGCATCCGCCAGGCGCTGAAAATCCCCGCGGCCGAACATCTGCTTGCCGTAGTCGTCCTCGCATCCCCAGTAGGGCGGATCGAGATAGAAGAGCGTGTCCGCACCATCGTAGCGCGGGATGAACTCGCCCCAGTCCAGGCACTCGATCACGACGCCGGCGAGGCGGCTGTGAAGATCCTCCAGCATGGGCTCCAACGTCGTGAGGTTGAAGCGTGCGGGGCGGTCGATGGAAACGCCGAAGTTCCGCCCCGAGACCTTGCCGCCGAAGGCGGTGCGCTGAAGGTAGATGAAGCGCGCTGCACGTTCCAGATCCGTTAGCGTATCGGGATCGACGCGCACTAGGCGCTCGAACTCCGTCCGGGTGGTCAGCTGGAACCGCAGCGTGTCGAGGAACTGGGGATAATGACGTTGGAGGATGCGGAAGAGGTTAGCCACGTCCCGCCCGCGATCGTTGATCACCTCGGCGCGCGGCCGGGATTTGCGACGCAGGAAAATACCTCCCATGCCCACGAAAGGCTCGGCATAGGTCATGTGCGGGATCGCCTCGATCTTGGCACAGATGCGCCCTGCGAGGTTTCGCTTTCCGCCTAGCCAAGGTGCCACGGGGGAGACGGGTTCAACGGGATGTAAACCGGTGTTCAAGGGCGTGTTCCTGGCGCTGCGCTGTCAGGAACAAAATACGAACATTTGCGCGGCGCAGCAATCAGTTAGGAACCAGAAGTTCGGTGTAGCAGGCGTGGACAGCTTCGTCGCGGAAATCATCTATAGAACGCTGTCGTATCTCCGGATCGGAATATCGGTGACGACCGTAGGCTTTGACGACCATACCGCGCAACAGGTCAGAAGACGAAACGGTCTCCATCATTTCGACCATGGGGACGCCGGCCTGGTGGCTGCGCATTATTATCTCCGCCCACCGCCCAAGGGTCGCGCAAAATTCGTCGTCAGACAGCTCTTCTGAATGCGCGGGGAGGGCCAAAAGTGACATGGCGAGTGCCGCGAGCGCAGGCACTAGCTGGAAAGGTCGTTGCATCTGCATGATCACTCCCTGTTTGTGTGGCCCCACCACGCTACGCGCCCGATGACAGTTACCTCAGACATCTGCTTTTTCTCAGTAGGATGAAGCTTGTTTTCTGAGATTAGAAGTAGTTCGTCCGATCCAGCCCTCTCGATCCGCTTCACCCGCGCATCTCCATCATCGACAATTGCATAGATCGGTGCTGGCCGGCGGTCATTGTATGGGCGGGCCCGCATTGGGGGCACATTTTTCGCAGTATCAATCAGAATTAGATCGCCAGCGCAAATAGTAGGCTCCATGCTGTCGCCGATTACGCGTGCCAGACGGGCCTTATTAGGGGAAATGCCAAGCTTTCGCAGCCAGTCTCGCCGGAAGGCCAAATGCTCGACAACTTCTTCAGAGGAATTGTCCGCGCCTGCACCTGCCGCCAACCAAGCTTCATGAAGCGGAATCTCGGCGTACTCCTCGTTCACGGCAGGAGATAGAGAATCTTGCTCCACCTGGCGGGGCGGGCCAACGTAAAATTCCAAGCCTAGAACATCGCACAGTGCGACCAGGTTTTCCATGGTCGGCAGGCCATACCGCTCCCTGCCCATGTTCGAGATCAAGTAGCGATTACCCACGGCGCGTTCAGACGCCTCGACGGCGCTCAAGCCCTTTGTTTTCAACTGGGCTTTGATGATCTCAAGGAGCTGGTCCTTATCCATGTTGGCAGATGTGCCAACAAACGCGCAGCAGCGCAATCCCCCGCTTGACATGTGGCACATTTGCCAACCATAAATGGTGGCATGAAAGCCAATAATGATATCGCGGCGATCGCAACCCTGACGAACGCTCTTGCGGGGCACAGGAACTGGGCGATCAACACGGTCAGCCTGCGGGCGACCGGCAAGGGGACGTATGTCGCTGATCTGACAGCGGGCCGTGTCGGCCTGACGATCAGGCGCCGTGACCGCATCATTCAATGGTTCTCCGACCATTGGCCCTCTGACCTTGAGT
Source organism: Halodurantibacterium flavum (assembly GCF_042681825.1). Taxonomy (NCBI): domain Bacteria; kingdom Pseudomonadati; phylum Pseudomonadota; class Alphaproteobacteria; order Rhodobacterales; family Paracoccaceae; genus Halodurantibacterium; species Halodurantibacterium flavum. The sequence continues at coordinate 37,379 of NZ_JBHUGH010000034.1, read as the reverse complement.
GGCCGCGTGGCATTCCCCGTCCCCCCAAGTCCAGAGAGAAGGAGGTTGCGTGATGGAGCGTGACGATGTGAGTTCGGTCTTCACCGGCATTCTGGGTGCTGAAGATCCGTGGGGCGCGTTCATCGCCTGGCTTGGCGAGCGGCGTGAGGAAAACCGCCGCCAGGGTGGAGATGACGAGGTGTTCCTGGGCGTGATGGTCATGCAGGCGCTCATGCTGAACCTGCCTCTCGGGGACGGAGGTCGGAAATGACCTTCAAAGCCCCCTTGGCGAGCAATTCGTTCAGGCCCGGCCGTGCTTCCTTTCCGACGGCAATGGCCTCCAGTGCCTCGATGATTGCGGCGGTGGAAACGTCTTTGCCCGAGCGGATGAGGTCGAGCACGACCGCGCCGATGACACCTCGCGCGATTTCGGGGTTTTCGCTCATCTCGTGCATCCGCAGGTGGGCACGTTCGGTCATTGCGGCCGCCTTGGCCGCAGCATCTGGTTTGGTCATTCGAACAGTCCTTGATCTGTCTGTTAGGTCTTGGGCTCAGGTGGCGGGAGGTGCGGTCAACACCTCTCGTCACCGCCATGATGACGGCGGCCCACACTCCGACAAGACACAACGGTTTGTGGGTGAAGCCACCGAAATCCGCGCAGCGTCTGCCCCCGTTGCGCGTGATCCCGTCGGCCCGCGCGTATTGCAGTCGCTGCGCGCGGGCTGGCGCCGGACGGTCCATGTCATGCGCTGGCTCGACGATCACTGGATCGGCGACCTGATCGGCGTGATTGCGCTGTTCGGCTGCCTCTATCTCTTTCTGCTTCTGACATGGGTGATTTCATGAGCGCAGACTATCGCGTGCGGCCCCTGCTTCTGGGTTGGGGTGTCATCAAGGCGGGCATCCGTGTCAGCCCCGTCTTCAAGACCCGTGGGGAGGCCGAGGGCTGGCTTGAGCGCCATCTGGCGGGCCGGGCCCCTGCAAGCCGCAGCTGCATGAGCTGCGCCGCGCCTTTCGACAGCGCGGGTCTTCATGACAGGCTTTGTCCGCGCTGCGGCCTGGCGGGTCACAACCTGCATTCCGATGCCAGCGCGACCGCCTGGCCCGGGCGTCATGAGCGCAGGGAGACTGTGTGATGGCCGAGCCGACCACTCCCAAGCGCCCCATTAGCGAAAGGCAGAGATTCACGGAGCATTTGCTGGCCGCGAGTATGAAAGCGGACGAGTTCGCGCACCGCGCCCGAATGGCTGCTGCTGAGGCAGCCAAGGATGGCGAGAGCTTCACGTTCTTACACGCGATGACCACAGAGAGCTACGAGGCTGTCCAGTTTTGGTTCCAGGCCGCTCAAAAGGCTCTGAATGAGGGCAAAAATGGTCTGGGAGACAGCAAATGAGCCGTGCTGTCCTTATCCATACAATTACCGAGCTTCCGCTTGATGCCATCGACGTCACGGATGACCGCCTGCGCCCGGTGAGCGATGTCGATGTCGAGGGAATCGCCGTTTCGATTGCCGAACACGGGTTGATCTATCCCCTCGCTGTCCGTCGCCTGCCGAAGCAGCGTTTCGAGCTGATCGATGGCGGTCATCGTCTTGCTGCACTGAAGCGGCTGGGTGTGAGCACGGCACCGGTCCGCTGCTATGAGGGTCCGGTTGCCGCGATCCGGTTAATCGAGATCGATACGAACCTCGCGCGCGCCGACCTGTCGGATCTTGATCGCGCGATTCACATGGCTGCCCGGAAGCGTGAATTTGTTGCAGAACACCCTGAGACTGCGCAGGGCAAAGCGGGCGCTGTGGCACGTTGGAATGCAACGGCCGAAATGGCCGTTGCATCGTTCGTGACCGCAACAGCCGAAAGAACGGGACTTCCTGAGCGAAAGATACGGAAGTTTGTCGAAGCGGGCTCGGCGCTGGACAAAGTGACAGCCGAGCGCCTGCGGTCTGCGCCGAAACGGATATTTCTAAACGACATTCTCGCGCTTGCGAAGGCTGAACCCGCGCGCCGTTCGGAGGCGGTTGAGGCGTTCGCATCCGGGGCGGTTCCGAAAATCTCCAAGGCCCTGAAAAAGTCCGCTGTGGCCCCTGTGAAAGACCCCGTTGACGAGCAGTTGAAGGTCCTGCTTTCGGCCTGGTCCCGGGCGGGGGCTGCGGCCCGGCGCCGGTTTACCGAGGAACGGTATGCCGATCTCGCGCCGCTGGTTTCGGATGCCAGCGCGAAGCATGGCGATACCATCGTCTATTTCCAGCCGCCCCTGCCGATGGGCGACCGGGGGGTTGCGTGATGGTGGCACCGGCCCGGGAATGGTGGACGACCGACGCGCTGGCTGCCAGCGGCTTGCCGGATGTGCCCGGTACGCGCCAAGGGGTTGACGCGCTGGCGGCCCGGCTGCAGTGGCGCGCGCATCCCGAACAGGCCCGACGCCGTGCCGGCCGCGGTGGCGGCTGGGAATATCACTGGAAGCTTTTGCCGCTGCGCGCCCAGACGGCGCTGCTGAAGGCGGCCGCGGCCCCTGCCGCGCCGGAGGTCAAAGCCGAGGCGCGCCCGTCCCGCGATGAGATCTGGGCGTGGTTCGACGGATTGCCCGAGAAGGTCAAGGAAACGGCCAGCGCGCGTCTGCGCATCGTTCAGCTGGTCGATCAGCTGACCGGACCCATGGGTCGGCACCTCGCTGTCGAGGCCGTTGCCCGGCAGGAGGGCAAAGGGACGCGCACCCTCTGGCTCTGGCTGTCGATGATCGATGGCGTGGACCCTGCCGACCGGCTGGCATATCTCGCGCCGCGCCATAGGGCGGCCAAACCCCGGCGCGAACGGGCTGAATGCAGCCAGGAGTTTCTGGACTGGCTGAAGGCGGACTATCTGCGGCTTGGTGGTCCGAGCTTCAGCAGTTGTTATGATCGCGTTGTGGCGCTTTGCGAAAGCCGTGGCGTCGGGTTTCTCGCGCCCAGGACGGCGCGCCGCTGGATCGAGGACAACATTCCGCGGGTCACGCGGATCTTCGCCCGCGAAGGAGAAAAGGGTCTGGCGCGCTGCTTTCCGCCCCAGATCCGCGACCGCAGCACGATGAGCGCCATGGAAGGCGTCAACGCGGACTGCCACAAGATCGACGTCTTCGTCCAATGGCCGGGGATCAGCAAGCCGGTGCGGCCGCAGATCGTTGCGTTCCAGGATCTTTATTCCCGCAAGATCCTGTCCTGGCGCGTCGACCTCGACCCGAACAAGGTCGCGGTCATGTCGGCCTTCGGTGAGATGATCGAGACCTGGGGCATCCCGGAGCATTGCCTGTTCGACAACGGCCGGGAGTTCGCAAACAAGTGGCTCACGGGCGGGGCGCCCACCCGGTTCCGCTTCAAGGTCCGGGATCAGGACCCGCTGGGCGTGCTGCCGATGATGGGCGTAAAGATCCACTGGGCCACCCCCGGTCACGGCCAAGCCAAGCCGATCGAGCGCGCCTTCCGCGACCTCGCTGACCGGATCGCGCTCGATCCGAGGTTTGCCGGCGCCTATGTCGGCAACCGCCCCGATGCGAAGCCCGAGGATTACGGCAGCCGGGCCATTCCCCGCGACGAATTCCTGCGCGTTCTGGACGAGGGTATCCGGGTGCATAACGCCCGGCAGGGCCGTCTGACCGAAACGGCCAAAGGGCGCAGCTTCGATGAGACATTCGCCGAGAGCTACGCGCAGAGCCGCATCCGGAAGGCCACGCCGGAACAGAACCGGCTTTGGCTGATGGGGCAGAAGGTCTGCAAGCTGCATCGCGGTCATGGCAGCCTGACCCTCTTCAAGAACGGCTACTGGGCCGACTGGATGAACGAATATGCCGGTCAGGAGGTGGTCGCGCGGTTCGACCCCGAGAACCTGCATGCGGGTATTCATGTCTATACTCTGGCCGGCGCCTATCTGGGCCAGGCCGGGTGTCGCGAGAAGGTCGGTTTTTTCGATCTGGTCGGCGCGCGGCTTCAGGCGAAAGCGGAGCGTCAACGCCGCCGCGCCGAAAAGGACATCCTCGACGCGATGCGGCCAGTCTCGGTACGGGATTACGCGGCCGAGCTCGACAAGGTCCCGGAGGCGGAGACCCCGCTTGTTGCTGCCAAGGTCGTCGATCTCGATGCCGCCCGTATCCGCCAGCCGCTGTTCTCCCGCGAGATGCCGGTGCCGGCCGCCGATCCGGTGGCAGAAGAACGGCACGAGACCTTTGTGCTGGAGTTCCGGCGTTCGGAAACCGCGTCCCCCGAGCCTGCCGAAACCGACAGCGACCGGTTCCGCCGGGCCCTTGCGATCGAAGAGCGGTCCGAGGCGGGCCAGCCGATCGGCGCGGCCGAAGCCGAATGGCTGCGCACGTATCAGATGACCCCCGAATACACCCGGCAACGGATGTTGTTCGAGGATTTCGGCGAAGCGGGACTGGGATGAACACGCCGCCCGGGCATGCAGGCCCGGACGGCGCAGATAGAAAGGCAACGAGCAAACCATGACAGATGAACGACCCCTTTTCAACAGCGTGGCGCCCTTGCGGAATGTGGGCGCCCTGGTCGAGCTGATCGACCGGGTCCAGAAGCGCGGCTATGGCCTGCCCGGCATGGCGACGTTCTATGGCCCGTCGGGTTACGGGAAGACCACTGCTGCGGTCTATGCGGCCAACCGGTTCCGCGCGTCGCTGGTGCAGGTGAAGTCCGCCTGGACGGCCCGCAAGCTCTGCGCCTCGATCCTGCAGGATCTCGGTCTGCCGGCCGCCCGCACCATTGCCGACATGATCGACGATATCGCGGCGGAGGCGGCCAAGTCGGGCCGCGTCCTGATGATCGACGAAGCCGACCACCTTGTGGCGCGCAACATGATCGAGATCGTGCGCGACATCTATGAGAGCTCCGGCGCGCCGGTCATCCTGATCGGCGAAGAGCTTCTGCCGCAGAAGCTGTCGCGCTGGGAGCGGGTCCATGGGCGGATGCTGGACTGGGTGGGCGCGCAGCCGGCGGACCTGGGCGATGTCCGGCATCTGGCGGGGATCTATTGCGGCGGCATCTCTCTCGACGAGGAATTGCTGAGCCATGTGCTGCGCGACTCGAACGCCTCGATCCGGCGCATCTGCATCAACCTCGACCGTGTGCGTGAATTCGCGCTGACCAAGAACCTCAAGGCCGTCACCCGAAAGGACTGGGGGAAGAACAGTTTCTTCACCGGCGATGCCCCCGCCCCGCGGAGGATCTCGCCATGACGGCGCGCAAGGCCGGGCGCCGGCCGGCCTCCACTCCGTCGGTCGGGCGGCAGGAGATATGGGAGGCGATCCGCCTTCAGGCCGGGGGTTTCACTGCGGCTTCACTGTCCACCGCGAGCGGCGCGAACCGGAAGACGATCGAAGACTATCTGCGCTGCCTGCATCCGGCCGGAGTGATCGAGCGGGCGGGCGAGGATGGCTGGCGGTTGGCCGACGATCGGGGCCACCATGCGCCGCGCCTGAACCGGGCCGGCAAGCCGGTCGTCCAGGGTGCGGGGACCGAAAACATGTGGCGCAGCATGCGGATGCTCGCGACCTTCAGTCCTCGTGACATCTCGGCGCATTCGTCCACGCCCGAGGTGCAGGTCACCGAACCGACCGCGAAGTCCTATTGCGGGATGCTGCTGCGCTGCGGGTATCTGCGCGTAATCCGGAAGGCATCGCCCGGTGTACGGCAGGCAACCTATCGCCTGATCCGGAACAGCGGACCCAAGCCGCCGCAGGTTCAGCGGGTCAAGCGGATCTATGATCCGAACACCGGCGAAGTGCACATGCCGGGGGAACGCTGATGGAAGGTCCGGTCGAGATCGCCCGCGCCTCCTGGGGGGCCGACATTCCGGCATGGGTTTTGCGGCTGGCGGAAGAATGTGCCCGCAGCAGCCAGAACAAGGTTGCGGCGCAGATGAACCGCTCGGCGTCGCTCGTCTCTGCGGTTCTGCGCGCGAAGTACAAGGGCGATCTGGACGCCGTGTCGGAGGTCGTTCTGGGCGTCTTCGGTGGTGCGACGGTGGACTGCCCTGCGCTCGGCACTGTCCCTGCCAACCTTTGCCGCGACTGGAGGGCGAGAAGCACCCGGTTCGAGAACGTGAACGCCCTGCGCGTGCGCATGTACCGCGCCTGCAACAGCTGCCCCAGAAACAGGAAGGAGGCCTGACGTGACCTTGCTCGACATTCTCGAAAACACGGAATTCACCGACGCGGGCACGGCTTTGTTCACGGAACTCGCCAGCAACTCCGCGACTGACGAAAGCGCACTTGTGGTGCTCGCGGCCGCGGCCGCCCTTCTTGCCCGTGGTGCGGTCAACGACGACGCGCTTCTGGTCAGCTGCTGCGAATTCGCCGAGGTCGCGGAAGAGATGCATCGCTCCCTGATCAACCGTCAGCGTCGGGCCGCCAAGGCACCCGTCCTGAGGCTTGTAGGCCGTGACGGCCATATTTCCACACCGAAAGGAAACCTCGCATGAGCACTTATCCTCCCGCGCCCATCCCCTCCGGCCGCGTCGAGATCAATGGGGTTGAGCATATGCTCGGCCCCGATGGCGCAAAGCTGCCGGTGTCCATTGTGAAGCCGCAGCATGTGCTCGAAGATGATCTGGTCCGCCAGGAAATCGGACATGCCGTGGCGCTCTCCCGGCAGATCGGCCGGTTCATCGCGCATTTCCATGAGAACCTCGGCGCCTTCGAGGCGCTGATCGCCGAGCGCTACGGAGCGAAGATCGGCGGAAAGAAGGGCAACAAGACATTGATGTCCTATGACGGCCTCTACAAGGTCACCGTCCAGGTGGCTGACAACGTGGTCTTCGGTCCGGAGCTGCAGGTCGCCAAGACGCTGGTGGACGAATGCCTGACGGACTGGAGTGCGGGAGCGAATGACGAGTTGAAGGCGGTCATCGCGCGCGCATTCAACACCGACAAGGAAGGTCAGATCAACCGCGCCGCGCTTTACAGCCTGCTGCGCCTGGAGATTTCCGATACGCGCTGGCAACAGGCGATGCAGGCCATCCGCGATGCCATGCGGGTGGTGGGATCGAAGAACTATGTGAGGTTCTACCAGCGCACAGCCGCCGACGCAGCCTGGGAGCCGATCACCATCGATCTGGCCAAGGCAGGTTCAGCATGACCGCTCGCGAATGGAAAGATCATGACTGGCCCGCGGTCCTTGCCGCCCTGCAGGACCTGCTTGACCATTCGGTTCGTGAAGAACCGGGTGCCCGGATGTTTCACATCGCGCTGCAGGAGGTCATCGACGGTCTGCCTGAGGAGGCCTTCCAATGAAACTCCGCGCTGACATGCCGGTATGGAAGCGGGTCGCGATCATTGAGGAGGCGCTGGCCGATGTGCTGGACCGTGGCGAGACGATGGAGGTGGGCGGTGGCCCAGAAGGCGCGGCGGATCGCTGCGTCTATGTGATCGCCGGGATCTATTCGGACCATCGCGTCGGCCACAGCCTGACCGAGATGGCCAGGGAACTGGAGGCCCTGCTGTCATGACGGCCGTCCGGTCCCTGCAACGCACCGTGCATCTCGCCTGCCGCCAGCTCGGCCTTGATGCCGACATGCGCCGGGATCTGCAGCTGGCCGTAACAGGCCGTGCCAGCATGGCCGACATGACCGAGGCGGATCTGAAAAAGGTGATCGAGGCCCTCGTGAAACGGGGCTTCAAGCCCTCGTTCAAGCCCGGCGCGCGCGGCCGCCATGCCCCCGCACCGCGTGCCGATCTGCGATACGTGCATGTGCTCTGGCGGCAACTCGGTGCCGCCGGTGCCTTGAAGCGTCCCGATCGGGGCGGCCTCAACGCCTTTGTGCGGTCCCGGTTCGAGGGCAAGTGGCAGTCGGTGCCGATCGACATCGACGCGCTGCGCGATGCGGGGCAGATCAACGATGTAATCCGGGCGCTGAAGGACATGTGCGTCCGCGCGGGGATAAGCCTCCCATGAAGCGCCCGCGTCCCCACGTCACGGATCACGCGATGCTCCGCTATCTGGAGCGTGTGGTCGGGATCGACGTCACAGCGCATCGGCGCGATATCGAACGCCTGGTGGCGCAGGCAGTGGAATTGCAGGCCACCGCCCTCACCAAGGATGGCTACCGGTATGTTATCAACGATTTCCGCGTCACGACTGTCATGCCGGCGCATTCCGAACTGCGGATCATGCGTCCCTTTCGTCACCGGGACGGCTGGGGGGATGGATGAGCAGACTGCCGCGCCCGCCAGCCCATGTGGAACCTTATGTTCGGATTCTCGGTCATGAGACTGCCGTTGCATTTCTGATGTATTTCGGCGGGGGCGAGCTTTATCTGCCGCGCAAGTCGGGCGGTAAATCACCTGTAGAACCCGTTCTCGGGAAAGAGGCCGCCAGCGCGCTTGCGCAGGCGGCCGATCGTCTTCCCAAGCGGGTTCCCACCGCCAAGCCGTGGTTGGCCGAAGTGATGCGCGCCGAGGGCTTGTCTGCCACCGAAATCGCCCGCAGACTGCATGTCACGGATGTGGCCGTTCGGCGCTGGCTGAAAGCCGCGGACCGACGTTCCGGGCCGTCCGGCGCCCGCGATCCGCGGCAATTACCCCTCATCTGATTTTCCCCGCAAACCGTTGTGCCTAGTCGCTTTGCGGCTATCGCGCGACGATCGGTCATCATGTTCGGGGGACGGCCCCGACCAGCCGGGGACCTGCGATGACCGCGAAACCGATCACTCTCATTCAGTCGGGCCTGAGCGCCCTGGGATATGATCCCGGCCCGTCGGACGGACTCTTTGGTCCGCGCACGCGGGCAGCTGCCGAGGCATGGCTCTCTGCGGGCGGGAAGCCTCTCACGCCGGCTGCCGCCGAGCCCGCAAGCACCGCGATGATCTACCAGGGGGCGGCGCGTCATCCGGTAACCGCGATCGTCATACATTGCGCTGCGACACGTCCCGCGTGGATGGACGACCGCCCGTTCGCGGAGCAGGTCGCCGAGATCCGGCGCTGGCATGTCACCGACAACAAATGGCGCGACATCGGGTATCACTGGTTGATCGGCCGTGGCGGCGAAATTCGGCCCGGCCGCGCCGAGACCGAAGTTGGCGCGGGCGTTGCGGGCTACAACAGCGGCGTCATCCATATTTGCCTGATCGGCGGCCATGGCTCGTCGGGAAGCGATACGTTCTCCGCTCATTTCACGGCGGCGCAGGATGTCAGCCTGCGCCAGCTCATCCAGGGCATCTCAATGCGCACGCGGATCACCCGGATCAGCGGCCATAACGAGCATGCCGCGAAAGCCTGTCCGGGCTTTCACATCCCCACCTGGCTGCGGCAGGCAGCCTGACCCCGAGGTAAAACAATGTCGTCATCCTTCTGGGTAGCGTTGCTGCCCCATCTCATGGAACTCATCGGCGCGCTCGCGACGATGGTGCTGGTCTGGCTCACGGCGGAAATCCGTCGCCGCTGGGGGATCGAGATTGAGGCGCGCCATCGCGAGGCGCTGCATTCAGCGCTGATGACCGGCATCCGCGCCGCGCTTTTCCGCGGGCTGACGGGGCCAGACGTTGTCCAGGCGGCGATCGAATATGCCGGCGAAAGTGTGCCTGACGCGCTCCGGCGGCTCCGTCCGGCGCCTCATGTCCTGAACGATCTGACTTCGGCGAAGCTGCGCGAGTTGCTCGATGGCCCGCGCTGGGTCGAGCTTGATGCTGGTGACACCGGTGAGCCCGCCCGCTGATGGAAGCTGAAGTGCTCAATATCAGCCCGCTCGTCGTCTGGACGGTGGCCCTGTCGCAACTGCTGACCTTCGGGCTCACCGTCTGGAACCTGCTGGCCTCCGGCAGCCGGGCAAATGCGCGCACCCTCGATCTGCACGGGGAGACGCTGCGGGCGCTGGAGGGGCGCCTGAGTGCGGTCGAGTTGTCCTTGCGGGAAATCCCGACCCGCAGCGACCTGCACGCGCTGGACAAACAGATGACCGAACTGGGTGGCGCACTCAAAGTGATGGCCGAACGGCTTCGACCGGTCGAATCAATCAGCGAGCGCCTGCAGGAGGTGTTGCTGCAGGAGGGACGGAAATGAAGGAACAGCTGTCGAGCCGCATGGATCAGCTCATCCGGGAAGATGCGCGCCTGATCATCCTGCGCGCGCTTGCCGATCAGACGGATGAAACGCTGCACAGCGGCTACCTGGTCGAGGAACTGCGCAGGTTCGGCATCCGCCGGGACCGCGGCTGGGTGCATGATGAACTGGCCTGGCTCTCCGAGCGGGGAGCGGTAACGACGATCTCGGCAGGTTCGGTCGTGGTCGCTACACTGGCAGAGCGCGGCGCGCGTCATCTCGAACGCGAAATCGCCCTCGACGGAATCAAGCGCCCGTCGCGACCGGGGGGCTGACGCGATGTCCAGGCGCCCCGGGCGGGGCCGGCTTTCGTCGATCGAGCTCCTGCCCCCCGAATGCGACGCGATCATCCAATGGGCCGCCTCGGAGCTTTCGGCCCGGGAGAAGCCGCAGACGGAGATTTATGCCGAATTCGTCAGCCGCTGCGAACGCCTGATGGCGGAGCATCGGGGCGAGCTTGAGTTCACGATCCCGGCCTTCAGTTCGTTCAACCGCTTCTCGATCCGGCAGGCGCGTCTGACCCGGCGGCTTGACCAGACCCGCGCCATTGTCTCGACGCTGGCCGACAAGTTCGACCCGGCCGATGCCGATAACCTGACGATCATGGCGGCCGAGACCGTGAAGGCGCTTGTGCTGCAGATGCTCGCCGAAGCGGACGAAGACACTATCGATCCCAAGAGCGTCATGCAGCTGGCCGCTGCTTTCCGGCAAGCGGTCCAGGCGCAGAGCATCAGCTCGGACCGGCGCCGCAAGGTCGAAGCGGATTTTGAGGCCAAGGTCGACAAGGCTGTCACTACCGTGGCCCGCACGCGCGGCATAACGGCCGAGACGGCCGAGGCGATCAAGGCGCAGATCCTGGGGGTCGGATAATGTCCGCCCCGATTACGGAAAAGGAATGGGCCCGGCTGCGCCGCGAGTCTGTCGATGCGATGGCATCGGTGGTCGGTCAGGTGGGCCTGCCTAACGTGCTCCTGCCCTATCAGGCGCAGACGGTATCGCTGCTGGATTCCGTGCGCGATTGTTCGGCGCTGTTCGTCGAAAAGTCCCGCCGGGTCGGACTGACCTGGGGGCTTGCGGCCTATGCCGTTCTGCGGGCCGGGCGTGAACGCGCGGCCGGTGGCATGGACGTTATGTATATTTCCTATTCCAGGGAGATGACGCGCGAGTTCATCGACGCCTGCGCCATGTGGGCCCGGGCCTTCAACGTTGCGGCGATGGCGGTCGAGGAATGCCTCTTCGACCAGGGCGACGACGATGGCGACAAATCGATCCAGACGTTCCGCATCCGCTTCGCCTCAGGCTTCGAGCTGCTGGCGCTGTCTTCGGCGCCGCGCGGTCTGCGCGGCAAGCAGGGCGTGGTGATCATCGACGAGGCCGCCTTTGTCGACAGCCTCGCCGAGCTGATCAAGGCCGCCATGGCCTTCCTGATGTGGGGTGGCCAGGTGGTGGTTTGCTCGACCCATGACGGTGTCGACAACCCCTTCAACCAGACCATTCAGGAGATCCATGCCGGACGGGTGCCATACCGGCATCTGCGCATCGATTTCGATCAGGCGTTGCGGGACGGGCTTTATCAGCGCATCTGCCTGGTCAAGGGCGAGGACTGGGCCCCCGAGGCCGAAGCCGGGTGGCGGCAAAAGATCATCGCCTTTTATGGCGAAGGCGCGGATGAGGAACTCTTCTGTGTGCCTTCAGCCTCATCGGGTTCCTGGTTGCCCGGGCCTCTGATCGAGGCCCGCATGACCGAGACCCTGCCCGAACTGCGCCTGGAACTGCCGGGCGACTATCTGCATCTGCCCGCGCAGGATCAGGCGCGGCTGGTAGACCCGTTCATGGCGCAGCTGCAAGAGGCGCTGCGGCCCCTCGATCCCGACCTGCAATATGCGTTCGGGTTCGACTTCGGGCGGGTGGCCGACCTTTCAACCGGCTGTTTGCTGGCCATTGAAAGGCGCCTTAAACGCCGGGAGGTGCTCTGGTTCGAACTGCGCAATGTTCCCGGCGACGAACAGAAGGCGATCGTCAGAGCTGTGCTGGAACATGTCAGGACCCGTCTGGTCGGGGCGGCCTTCGATGCGACCGGGATGGGCTGGACCGTCGCGGAGGATATGGGGCGCCAGTTCGGCCTGCGCGAAAGCGAAGACGATCCGGGCCTGATCTGGGCGATCAAGTTCTCGGAGGAATGGTATCGCCTGCAGATGCCCCCGTTGAAGGATGCGTTCGAGAGCGACCTGATCGCGATCGACGCGGATGTGGAGCACCTCTCGGATCTGCGGCTCGTCAAGATGATCCGCGGCATGGCGCGCGTGCCGGAGATACGGACCGGTGAGAAAGGCAAGCGCCGACATGGGGACTATGCCATCGCGCTGGCGCTGGCGCATTTCGCCTCTCGCATGCGCTGGGTCGAGTACGGCTATCGGGCCGTCGCGGCGCAATCACGCGACATCGGCCACAATGGTGGGCCGCCGATGTTCGAGGAAGAGGCGCGCGGCTGGTGGAGCCCGCCCCTCGGCACGGGTTTGCGGGGGTTCCTCTGATGCAGGATCGCCGCCCCGTCCGACAGCGCCTGACCGCCCATTACACCTCCGAGGAAATCGCGGTCTGGATGCATCGCGCCCATCCGCAACTGGGTGACCAGTCGCCTCGTCATCTGATCCATCAGGGGCGCGCGGAGGAGGTCCACCGGGTAATCGACCGTCTCGATGACGGGGCCTATATTTAAGGAAGCGGACATGGCCAAGACACCGGGAATTCTTGATCGCTGGGGGCGCCCGATCCGGCGCGAAGCGATGACGGAGGAATTTTCCGCAGCGACGATCGGTGGGGTGCGCTCGCCCCTGACCAGCTATCCCGGTGACGGGCTGAACCCGATCCGGCTGGCGCAGATCCTGCGCGAGGCCGATCATGGCGATCCGGTGCGCTACCTGGAACTGGCCGAAACCGTGGAAGAGCGCGACCCCCACTATCTGGGCGTCTTGGGCACCCGGCGGCGGGCCGTCAGCCAGATCGATATCACGGTCGAGGCCGCCTCGGACGATCAGGCCGATGTCAGGATCGCCGATATGGTGCGCGACTGGGTCGGCCGGGATGAGCTGAGCGACGAGATGTTCGATATTCTCGACTGTATCGGCAAAGGGTTCTCCTTCACCGAGATCATCTGGGACACCTCGGAGGGACAATGGCAGCCGGCGCGGCTCGAATATCGCGATCCGCGGTGGTTTCGCTTCGACCGGCGCGATCTCACGACGCCGCTGCGGCTCGATGACAGCGGGCGCGAACTGCCCCTTGAGCCGGGCAAGTACATCAACGCGCGTATCCGGGCAAAATCCGGTGTGCCGCTGCGCAGCGGGCTCGCGCGTCTCGCGCTCTGGGGCTGGATGTTCAAGGCCTTCACGCTGCGGGACTGGGCCATATTCGTGCAGACCTATGGCCAGCCGCTGCGCCTGGGCAAATGGTCCGCCGGCGCGAGCGAAAAGGACAAGGACACGCTCTTTCGGGCTGTCGCCAATATCGCCGGGGATTGCGCCGCGATCATCCCGGAGTCGATGTCGATCGAGTTCATCGACACCGGGCAGGTCTCGGCCTCGGGTGATCTCTATCTCAGCCGCGCCGACTGGCTCGACCGTCAGATATCGAAAGCGGTTCTGGGTCAGACGGCGACCACGGATGCGATCGCCGGCGGTCATGCCGTCGGGCGCGAACACCGGCTGGTGCAGGAGGATATCGAGACGTCCGATGCACGGGCGATCAGCGCGGTCCTCAACCGCGACCTGATACACCCTTGGGTGCAGCTCGAATTCGGGCCGCAGAAGCGCTATCCCCGATTGCTGATCGCACGGCCCAAAGCCGAGGACCTGGCGGGGCTGACAAGCGCGCTAGACAAGCTGGTGCCGCTGGGGCTGCGTGTCGAGCAATCGGTCATCCGGGACAAGCTGGGGCTGCCGGAACCTGCGCCCGGCGCAGAAATCCTCAGCGTATCCGCCCCGCAGGTGTCGCCCCCGGGCCCCGGTTCGATTTTTGAACGGTTTTCCGGCGATTTTGAAGGGGGTGCGGCCCGTCCGGCACCTGCGACCGCCCTGAACGCGGAACGGCCCTCAGCGGCTCGCACAGAGCCGCCCGCCCCGGAGGCCATCCTGGCAGATCGCATGGGCGCGGAAGTCCAGCCGGAAATGGGCCGGATGCTGGAGACGATCGAGGCGATGCTGACTGCGGCCGGTTCGCTGGAGGAATTCCGGGAGATGCTGCTGGCCGCGTTCCCGACGCTCGACAGCGGGGGTCTTGCTGCGCGGCTGGCTCAGGGGATGATGGCCGCACATCTGGCCGGCCGTATCGCGCTGAACGAGGAAAGCGATGGCTGACCCGGCCCTGCGCGCCGTCATGGCGCGCCCCTTTGCCGAACAGGTCGCAGCCTATCGGCTCCGGCTCGGCAACCTGGTGCCGACCGCAAGATGGGATGACATCAGCCGCAGCGCCCACGACCGGGCGTTCATGGTCGCCGGCGCCGCCAAGGCCGATCTGCTGGCGGATCTCGCGATGGCCGTGGACAAGGCGATCTCGGAGGGGCGCGGGCTTGACGAGTTCAGGCGCGACTTCCGCGGCATCGTCGAGCGTCGGGGATGGCACGGCTGGACTGGCGAAGGCACCGCCGGCGGCGAGGCCTGGCGCACACGCACGATCTACCGGACCAATGCCTCGACCACCTATGCCGCCGGCCGCAGCGCCCAGCTGCGCGAGGGCGGCTACGAGTTCTGGGTCTACAAGCACGGCGGATCGCGCGACCCGCGCCCCGAGCATCTGGCCCTCGACGGGGTGACGCAGCCGCCTGATCACGAGTTCTGGCAGAAATTCGCACCGCCGAACGGCTGGGGCTGCAGCTGCTACGTTCTGGGGGCGCGGTCGGCACGCATGGCGCGGCGGCTGGGCGGCGATCCCGAAAAAGCGCTTCCCGAAGGCTGGGACCGGATCGACGCCCGGACAGGAGCGCCCCGGGGGATTGACCGGGGCTGGGATTATGCGCCCGGGCTGAGTGCCGTGGACGCGATCCGCGATCTGCGTCCCAAGCTGGATCACCTTCCTGATCGCCCGTCGATCGATCTGATCCAGGACTGGCTGGAGAGACCCGCCTTTGCCGATTGGCTGCGCGATCCGGACGGGAACTGGCCGCTCGTCCGGATACCGGAGGCAGACGTGAAGGCACTGGGGCTCGCCCCCTCGGTCAGGGTTGCCGACATGTCATCGGAAACCGTCCGCAAGCAGCTGAGGGAGCATCCGGAACTGACCCCGCGCGACTACGCGCAAGCCCAGCAGGTCGTATCCGATCCGAGCCACA
The DNA here is from genome assembly GCF_042681825.1 of Halodurantibacterium flavum. NCBI lineage: Bacteria > Pseudomonadati > Pseudomonadota > Alphaproteobacteria > Rhodobacterales > Paracoccaceae > Halodurantibacterium > Halodurantibacterium flavum. Next base: position 22,003 of record NZ_JBHUGH010000034.1, on the reverse strand, counting down.
GGGTTCAGGATGGACCGAGATCGATGGTCTATATCAAGGAAATTGCCGACGCGGAAACAGGCGGCTACGTTCTCGTGGTCAAGGCGACAGGTACAGGCCGGGGTCTTTTCCTGACCAGCTTCCGGCGCCTGAGCCGCGACGCGGCCGAGCGGGACCGCACGATCCGCCGTCATCTGCGCAAGGGCGTGTGATGCAGGTGGCTGGGACGCAGGCGGCGGGGCCCCCCACCCGGCGAACCGGAAACCCCGCATGGCGCTCCGATCCGAAGATCGTGCTACGGCCGGGAGAATATTACCGTGTCGCACCTGCAAGGAAAACATAGCCATGATCGCATTCGATATCAATGAGCGTGAGGTCGAGGCCGCTCTGAAGCGTATCGGGGAGGCACTGACGGACATGACCCCGGTTATGCAGGACATCGGCGAATTGCTGGTGTTTTCGACGAAAGAGCGGTTCGTCGCAGGGGTCTCGCCGGACGGTGAGCCTTGGGCACCGAAATCCCAGACCACGCTCGACGCCTATGCGCGGCGCCGCGATCCCGAGGACCCGCGGCCGCTCTTCGGCCCAAGCCGCCGCCTCTCATCGGAAATCCATTACAGCGCCAGTGCGGACAGCGTGGAATGGGGCTCGTCGCTGATCTATGCGGCGGTTCAGCAGTTCGGAGCCGAGCAGGGCGCCTTCGGGGCCCGGATGGGGCGCACACAGCCTTCGGAAAAACGTCCGAACCCACAGGACTATTTCTTCCCGATACCTTGGGGCGACATCCCCGCCCGACCGTTCCTGGGCCTCTCGGAGGACGATCAGGCCGGCATCCTTGATACAGTCTCGGAATGGATCGAACGGCTGGCTGGGGCTTGACCGGCGCCGGCCTGCGGCTCAGGGTGCCGGAATATCCCCTGCCGAGGCTCCCCACAAACCGTAGTGCCTAGAACGGTTTCGCGCATCGGGCGACTTTCGCCCCATGAGCAAGACGTGTTCCAATATCGCCCTGATGCAGGTCATGCCGGTGCCCGATGCCCCCGAGGCGCAGGCACCGGACTGGATACACCTGCTGCCCGCCGGCGAGACGATCGCCACCCATGACGGGCGCGGGCCCTATCGCATGACCGATGCGCAGGCGGTGATCGCCGCCTCGCTCCAGGGATCGGCCAAGCTGCCGATCGACGAAAATCATGCCATCGATCTCGCTGCCCCTCGCGGCGAACCCGCGCCCGCCCGCGGCCATATTGTCGACCTGCAGGCGCGGGCCGACGGTATCTGGGGGCGCGTGGAATGGACCCCGACCGGCCGGACACTGATGGCAGAGCGCGCCTATTCCGGCATCTCGCCGGCCATCGCGCATGACCGCCAGATGCGGGTCATCGGCGTGTTGCGTGCATCGCTGGTCAATCGCCCCAATCTGCGCGGCCTGACCGCGCTTCATCAGGAGGAAAACATGTCCCTGACCCGACGCCTGGCCGAATTGCTCGGTCTGGACGCGGAGGTCGGCGAGGATGCGCTGGTCCAGCGCATCACCGCGCTCCATCAGCAATCCGCCGCGCCCGCGCCCGAACTCACCGCGCTGCAATCGCGCATGGGTGAAATCGGCGTCGCCCTGGGCGTGCCCCAGGATGCCGATCCCGAGGCGATCGTGGCGGCCGTGCGCAAGGTCGCCGGCGGCGATGGCGATGCGATCACCGCCCTGCAGGCAGAGCTCACCAGCGCGACCACTGCCCTCAACGCCGTGCGGGACGCCTATGCCCGCGACAAGGCGGAAGCCTGGGTGGATGGCGAGATCCGCAAGGGCCGGGTCGGCATCAAGCCGCGGCGCGACTACTACATCTCGCTGCACATGAGGAACACCCAGGAAGCGATCGAGGTGGTGGATGCCCTGCCGCTCATGACGCTCGGCGGGCATCCGGTGCCCGAGGTGCAGCCCGAGATCTCGACCTCGCTGCAGAGCCAGCAGGATCTCATCACCCGTGCCCGTGCCTACCAGGCGAAGCTTGAGGCGGCAGGCATGTCCATCGACTGGCCTTCGGCCGTCGTCGCAGTCCGGGAGGGCAAGCAGTGATCCCCGTCTTTATCCGCGCATATCACGCGGCAACCGCAATCCTCGGCTGCCGCATCGTGGCCTTTTCGGCGCCAACCACCAGCCAGAGCATCCGGCAAGCCAATGCCGCCTCCGGCCCGCTCCTCGGCGTATCTGACCGGATGGGTGCCGATGCCGGAGGCATGTGCGATGTGCATCGGTCGGGCCTCGCCGCGGTGCAGCTCGGGGGAACGGTGGCTGCGGGCGATCCGCTGACCACCGATGCGGACGGTCGCGCGATCAAGGCCGTCAAGCCCGGCACGGGCGCGGTCCAGGTCATCGGCTCGGCCGATCAGCCGGGCGTCGCGGGCGACATCATCGATGTCTGGCTCTCGCAGTCGGTCATCCATTCCTAAGTTCTGAAAGGTCAGGTTTCATGTCGAGCCCAAATCGTCCCTTCGTCGTTGATCCGGTCCTGACCGCGATTTCGGTCGGATACCGGAATACGACAGCCATGCGGATCGCCGACCAGGTGCTGCCGCGCCGCCCGGTCTCGGGCGAGAAGTTCAAATGGACCGAGTACCCGATCTCGGAGGCGTTCAACACGCCGGATGCCCGCGTCGGACGTCGCGGCCGCGTCCAGCAGCTCGAATTCGGGGGCAAGGAGCAGACCTCTTCGGTCGAGGATTTCGGCCTGGAGACCCCGATCCCGTATTCCGACATCGAGGCGGCCGCCACCGCCCGGGCCCAGAACCTCTCGGCCTATGATCCCGAGGCCCATTCGGTCTCGATGCTCACCGATACGCTCGAAAACATCCGCGAAGTGCGGGTGGCCCAGATCGTGCACGACCGTGAGACCTATGCGCCGGACAAGCGCATCGTCCTGTCGGGCGGGTCCCGCTTCTCGGATTACGCGAACTCCGATCCCATCTCGGTTCTGAAGGCCGGCATGGAAGGCACCCTGATCTTTGCCCCCAACACGCTGGTCATGGGGCGGCAGGTCTGGTCGAAGCTCTCGTCGCACCCGGTGATCGTCAATGCGGCCAAAGGCAACCTCACCAACCAGGGCATCGTCTCGATCGAGCAGTTCATCGAGATCTTCTCGGGCGAGGGCCTGCGCCGCGTGCTGATCGGCGATGCCTGGCACAATACCGCCCGCCCGGGCCAGCCGGTCTCGCTGCAACGCGCCTGGGGCAAGCACATCGCCATGCTGCACCTCAACGACACGGCCATGGTCGAGGGGGGCGGCATCACGTTCGGGCTCACCGCCGAATACGGCTCGCGGGTTTCGGGACGAATTCCCGATCCCGATGTCGGCCTGCAGGGCGGTGTGCGCGTGCGGACCGGCGAACGGGTGAAGGAGCTCGTCGTCGCGCGCGACGTAGGCTACTTCATCGAGAACGCGGTGGCCTGATGGGACGCGCACCGAAATCCAAGGATACCGAGGCCGTCAAGGATGCCGCCGCGCCGACCGAAGGCGCGACGGCCAAGACGGCGCAACAGCCGGACGTTGCAGGGCCGGCTGCGGCCGGGGGGCAGGAAACGTCCCCCGGACCCGATCCGCGTCCCGCTCCGAAACCTGATCCAGACCTCGGCTCTGGCGACGCGCCCGCCGCCCCCGGCCGCCGCCTGTTCACGGCCACGACGACCATCCTGCATGACGGCGAGCTCGTCCTGGCCGGAACGTCCGTCGGCCTGACCGCGGAAGAGCATGGCGCGCTTCGGACGGCCCGCGCCGTGGAAGGCGACTGGGACGACGCGGAACCTCTGCCCGAATAGCCCGGTCGATCCTCCCCGTACCGTGCTTTCGCCCCCTCGGGGCCTGCCCGGCGGCGGTTATCGCCGCCGGGACCATCCAGAGGACGATGCCATGACCAGATCCGATGTCACACCGATACCAGGTTATCGCGCCCAGTCCGAGGCAGCACTGCAGCTCGTGCGGGCGAACAAGGAACTCGAAGAGCGGGTTCTCCGGCTGCTCGACATGCTCCGCGACGATCCGGCGGTGAAAGTGGACCCGCGCTGGCTGGCCCTCGGGCGGAGCGGCATCGAACAGGGGTTCATGGCCGTCAACCGCGCCATCATGCAGCCGGGCCGCGTCGAACTATCCGGGGATGACGTATGACTTACGCCACGCTTCAGGGGCTCACGGATCGCTATGGGCAGGATCTGATCGTCATGTTGACGGATCGGTCAGACCCGCCCGCGGGAACGGTGGATGCCGATGCCGTCACCCGAGCTCTCCTGGACACGGACGGCGTCATCGACGGCTATCTGCGGGCGCGATACGTCACGCCCCTGCCGGAGGTGCCGCCCCAGATCACGGACATCGCGCTTTCGATCGCGGTCTACAAGCTCCACCGGTACTCGCCGGAGGCCAAGATCAAGGATGACTACGAGGGCGCGATCCGGGCCCTGCGCGAGATCGCGGCCGGCACCATCGTGCTCACCGCCGCGACAACCGAACCCACGCCATCCGGCGGCACCGGTGCGCGCATCACCGATCGGGAGCGCCCGCTGAGCGCCGAGAACCTCAAGGGCTTCATATGATCGAGGCTGTCGTTCAACGTCTGGATGCCCGGGTGCCGCAGCTGCGGGGCCGGGTGAAAGGCGCTGCGGATTTCGCGCGGCTCATGGCCAGCAACACGTTCCGCGACGCCCAGGGCGGCGCCTATGTGCTGCCAATGTCCCTGCGGGGTGGTGCGCCACAGGCCGCAACGGGTGCCTTCGTTCAGCCCCTCGACGAAACCCTGACGGTGGTTCTCGTGCGACCCTCGGTCGATCCGCGCGGCCCGCGCGAGCCGGGCGAACTGTCGCAACTGATCGAAAGCGTGATGGAAGCGCTCGCCGGTTTCCGCCCGCCGCATGTGCCCGGACCTTTGCGGGTGACGCAGGGACGCATGCTGAACGTCGGTGCCGGCGTCCTTGTCTACCAGCTCGATTTTGCCGTCACCCGCCATCTGAGGATCAGCCCGACATGAGCAAGCCCAAATCCGAAGCCCCGCCTGCCCCGACACACCCCCGCGAAGGCGGCAGCTATGTGCGCCTGCCCGACGGCACCCTGACCCGGCCGCAGGCCCGGGGGCAGGAACACCCTGTCAGACCGGGCGCCGCGCCCGCACCCGCCGGAAAGCCGGCATTGAAGACCCCTTTGAAGGACGACTGATATGGCCATTTTCTGGAACGAGAAGGTGTTTCTCTGCGCCATCGAACCCGGCTACGGGCAGGCGCCGGTGCTGAGCGCCTCGGACGCGATCCTTGCGACCAACATCCGACTGACCCCGATGGAAGGTCAGGATGTGAGCCGGGATCTGGAACTTCCCTTCATGGGCGCAGAAGGCACGATCCCGGCCGATATCCATGTCCGGATGCAGTTCAACGTCGAGCTGGTGGCGAGCGGCGCCGCCGGTCAGGCGCCGGCGGCCGGCAAGATCCTGCGGGCCTGCGGATGCGCCGAGGTGATCGTCGACAATACCTCGGTTACCTACACGCCCGTGTCCCGGGCGCACGAGAGCGCCGCCATCCATCTCTGGATTGGCGACACGCGCTACGTCCTGAAGGGCAGCCGCGGCACGGCCGTCCTGCGCGTCAACGCGTCGGGCGTCCCGATGGCCGAGATCGACATGACGGGCCTCTTTGTCATGCCGAGCGAAGTGCAGCCGGTCGTGCCGGATCTCGATGACCAGATCGATGCGGATGTCCAGGTTGCCACCAGCGCGAACACGCCCGTCTTCACCATCGGCGGGGCCCCCTTCGTCATGCGCAGCTTCGCGCTCAACCTCGGCAACCGTGTCGAGACCCGGTTCCTGATCGGTTCCGAGAGCGTTTTGATCACCGGCCGGTCTGAAATGATCGAGACCACGGTCGAGGCCGTGCCTCTCACCACCTTCAACCCCTTCGCGCAGGCGCAGACCCGGGCAAAGCTGCCTGTCGCGCTGCAGCACGGGACCGCCGCCGGCCACCGAGTCGGCATCACGGTCCCGCGCGCGCAGATGCAGCGACTGGCGGGGCTGGAGGAACAGCAGGGCATCAAGGAATGGCCGTTGCGCCTCGTGCCACTGCACGACGAGGGCAACGACCAGTTCGCGATCACCTTCACCTGAGAGGACCATCATGCTCAAGATCAGCAAAAATCCCGAATTCACCCATAAGGTCCGGGTCCGCGTTCCCGTGGACGGCGGGTATTCCGACCAGGAGTTCAAGGCCCGTTTCCGGGTGTTGCCCTGGGACGAGGTCGAGAAGCTGGACCGGAACCCGACCGAGCAACTGCGCCAGATCTGGATCGGCTGGGAAGATATCGCGGACGATCAGGGCGTGCCGGTGCCCTATTCGGATGCAGTGCGCGACCAGCTGGCGGCCCTTCTCTATGTCCGGGTCGCTCTTCTCTCGGCTTATAGCGACGCAATTTCGGGCGCGCGCCGGGGAAACTGATCCATGCGGGCCGGCTTTGGGCAAGGGGCGATCTCGGCCGGGACGATGAGCGCCCGGGCGAAGCCGAACGGGATGCCCTGCGCTGGGGCCTGCCGCGCATCCCGGGCCGCAGGAGACCACCCGAGCCGGACGGGCTCTGGCCGGACCATGTCGATGCCGCATTGGCCTTTCTCGCGATCTCCGGGCAGTGGCGTGGCCTCGCCCTTGCCGACGGATCGGTCCGCTGGATCGGCCTTGACTACACCGCCGCACAGGCCGGGCTCGCGCTCGCCGGCCTGACGGTAACCCCGGAACTCTGGTCTGAAATCCGCCTGATCGAGGCAGGCGCTGTCGAGGAACTGAACCGTCGTGGCTGAAATGCGGCTCTCGCTCGTACTGAACGCCCAGGCCGAACAGGCCCGCCGCGAACTGGCTGCCACGGCGCAGGCGGTCGCGGGCGTCAGGACGCAGGCCGAAGGCGCGAGCGGAGGCATTGCCTCGGTCGGCAGCGCCGCAAGCTCTGCGGCTGCCGGTCTCGGCACGATGGCCGCCGCGAACGACAATCTCGGCCGCGCCACAACCTTCAGCCGTCAGGGTGCCATTGGCCTCGGCGAGGCGATGCGCGAGACCGGTCGCGCGGCGCAGGACAGCATGGCGGGCGGCGCGGACGTGGCCGCCGAGGCCATGAACGAACTGACTGCCGCAATCCGGGCGCAGATCGAGGCGCTGCGTGCCCAGGGAACGGCCGCCACGGGCGGGGTGGGCGATCTGACTCGGCTGGCGCGCTCGGCCGCGACGGCCGGCGCCGCCATTCTGGCAGGCCTCGGCATCGGGCGGATGCGGGACATGGCCGATAACTGGTCGGACCTGCAATCCCGGATCGGGGCGGCGATCCGGGACATGGAGGCCGCGCCGGAGCTGATGCAGGACATGCTGCGTCTGGCCAACGACACCTATTCAAGCCTCGATCAGACCGTTTCCGGCTTCGCGTCGAATGTCGGCATCATGCGTGACCTGGGCTACAGCACCGCCCAGACACGGGATTTCACCGAGGCGCTCAACCACAGCCTCGTCATCACCGCGACAAAGGGGCAGCAAGCCGCATCGGTCCAGATGGCGCTGTCGCGCGCGATGGCGACGGGGCGGCTGCAGGCGGACGGGCTTGAGACCGTGCTTGCCAATGGCGGCAGGGTGGCAGAGGCGCTGGCAACCGAGCTTGGCACCACCGTCAGCGGCCTGCGCGATCTGGCCTCGCAAGGGCGCATCACCGGCGACGTGATCGCCCGCGCCATGCTGGGCGCCCTTTCCGATGTCCGTCGCGAGGCGGGCGAGATGCCCAGCACCGTCGCCGACGGCTTCCTGCGCCTGCGCAACAGCATCACCGCCCTGGTCGGCACGGTCGATCAGGCCCTTGGCGCCTCGGCGGCGGCCGCCGATCTGCTGAACCGGATCGCGGAAGGCATCGGCGAACTCGCGCAGGCGGATTTCGAGGGGCTGATGCTCAGCATGGCGACCGGCGGCGAAACGCTCGCGCAGGTCCTGCTGGTCGTTTCCGCCACGCGCATTCCGGCCACGGTTGCCGCGATCCGGGCGCTCAACGTCTCGACCATGCTGATGACGACGCAGTTCACGGCCGGCGCGATCGCGTCCCGCGGCCTGACCGCCGCCCTGGCCGCAAAGGCGGTAACGGCCCGGGCGCTCGCCGGCGCCATGGCGATGCTCGGGGGGCCGATCGGACTGGCCGCAGCCGGCGTGACCGCGCTTGGCCTCGCCCTCTGGAACACGCGGTCGCGCGCGGGCGAGGTAGCGCAGTCGATTGCCGAACTGGCGGGCACCCAAGGCGAGCTCAACCGGGCTACGGACGAGTTTTATCGCAGCATGAACCAGCAGAGCCTTGACGCCATGGCAAGGCTGGCACAGGCGAATGTCGCGCAGATCAGACAGGCGTTGGAGGCGGCTCAGAGAGAGCTCGAGAACGCCAGTTTCTACACGAACTTTTTTGGCCTTTCGCTCGGCGAAACCGATCGGATGCGTGAGGCGAGGGAAAACGTTGCGGCCCTATCTGTTCAAATGGCTGACGCGGAAGCCCGCTCTTCGGCGGCCGAGCATGCAGCTGCCAACTTCAGCCATCGCATGTCGGATGCCGCCGACTCGGCGCGGGTTCTGTCGGCCGAGCAGCAGAAGGCGCTTTCGACATCGAATGAGATGCTCACCTCCTACCAGCGCCGGGCGGAACTGGCGCGGATCGAGCTTGATCACGGCCGCTCAAGCGTCGCCTGGCAGATCACCCAGATGAGCCATGAGCGCGAGGCGCTGGCCGCGCGTCTCGATGCGCTCGACATCACCCGCCAGCAGCGCGCGGCCGTCCTCAATGCCTGGGAAGCGGCGCTGCGGGCTGAAGGGGGAACCCGCGCCTGGGATGCCGCCATGGCGACGCTGCTGGAACGGACCCGCGAAACCTATAACGAACTGCGGGATATCGAGGCGGGCGAACCCGGTGGTGGCTGGCTGGACCGGGCGATCAGCAAGGCCCAGACCCTCGCAGGTGCTCTCTGGGAAGGCGTGTCCGCCCTGGGAGCGCTTGCGGATGTCGAGCTCGATGACGCCGGGAACCCGCTGCCGGACGGCATAAGCCGGCGCAATCGCCCCCGCCGGGCGCCGGTCGGGATCGGGGGCATCGACTGGGGAACCGCGCGCAGTCAGCGCGGCGGCCGCGGCAAGAGCGAAGCCGAGCAGCAACGCGAGGCGGTCCGCGACCTGGTCGCAAGCCTCCGGCAAGAACTGGATGTCCTGCGCGAGCTTGACCCGGTGCGCCAGGAAATGATCCGGCACCGGGACACCCTCGCCGCCGCCACGGGACGGGAAAAGGAAGAAATCGAGGGTCTGATCCGGACGCGGCTGGAGGAAGCCGCAGCACTCGAAGATGTCCAGCGGCGCATGGAAGACGTCCGCGATCTCGGCCACGACGCGATCGGCGGTCTCATCCGGGACATGCGCGCGGGGGTCAACGCGGGCAACATGCTGTCGAACGTTCTCGACCGCATCGCGGACAAGCTGGCGGATGTGGCGGCCACCGATCTTTCCAATCTGCTGTTCGGCGCGAGGGGCGCAACGAATGGCGGATCGGGGCTGTTCGGCGGGTTCCTGGGCAGCCTCTTCGGGATCAGGATGAATGCGCTTGGGGATGTGATCGGCGCGCCGACGCTCTTCGCCTATGGCGACAGGCCTGGCCAGTTGGGCGTGATGGGCGAGGCGGGTGCCGAGGCGATCATGCCGCTTACCCATGCCATGGGCGCAGGCGTGGGTGCGCTGGTCGGCAACCGGGAAACAACATTGCCACTGACGCGCCTGGCCTCCGGCAAGCTCGGCGTCAGCCTGCCTCCGGAGATGGCCGCACCGACCCCGTTCGCGCGCGGCGGCGCCTTCGGCTATGTGCCGCCGCCCCCGCTCGGGCGCCCGCTATCCGGTCCGGCTTCCGGCGCACAAGGCGACCTGACGCGACGCGACACGATCGAGTTGCGCATCAGCGTCGACGACGATCTGCGCCTGCGTGCTGCCGTCGAGCGCACCAGCGCCAGCGTCGCGGCCGCGGTCGTTCAGGACGGGGTTTCCGAGGCGTTTTCGCATTACGACCGCAACATCCTTCCGGAGCGCGTTCATCAGATTTCCTCAGATCCCTGGAGGGTCGGCTGATGCTGACATTTCCGCTTTCCACCGATGACTTCCTGCGGCGGCTGCCGATCTCCCGCATGACCTTCGAACTGCAGGAGGCGATGGAGTTTTCCGAGACCGATCAGGGGGACCTGATCACGGCGGATCTAGGAACCCGCCTCTGGCAGGGCGAAATCACCCTGGGCAGGATCACCAGCGACGAGGCCGCCGACGCGATCACGCTGATCGACGTCCTGCGTTCTGCCGGTCGCAGCTTTGCGGCGTTTGACACAAACCGGCCCGGTCCGCGCAACGATCCCGACGGTGCGCAGCTTGGCACGGCGACAGTAACGGTCTCGGCACTCTCAGCCCGCGAGTTGCGGTTGAGCGGCCTGCCGGCGGGATATGTGCTGCGTCGGGGTGACTATCTGGGCTGGGATTACGGCAGCAACCCAGTCCGTCGCGCCCTGCACAAGGTCGTCGATCTGGCGGCCATGGCAGACCCGGCTGGAACCGTCTCGTTCGAGGTCGTCCCGCATCTGCGGGCAGGCGCCACATCACTAGGCCCGGTCCGGCTGCTGCGTCCGTGGTGCACGGCCATCATCCTTCCGGGCTCGACCAATCCGGGAACCGTCAGTTCGACGATCACTGAAGGCGCGTCGTTCAGATGGCGTCAGACCTTGAGGTACTGACATGCCGACATTGTTCACCCCTGAAACGCAGCAGTATTTCGCGACCCGACGCGCGATTATGGCGCGGGTTCTTATCTGGATCGAGGCACTCAATCGCGAAACGGGTGTTCAGGAAGCCCTTGGCCTTTGGAACGGGGACGATCACCGCGACTTCGTGATCGGCGGCCAGGTCCGGACCTATTACGGCGCGGGCGCACTGCTCGCCGTCGATCCGATCACCAGCCGCACGGGGCTCCAGGTGCGCCTGCATCGTGTGGTTCTTTCGCCGCTGGCCCCGGAAGTGCGGCAGGTAATCCGAGGATATGATCCGCGTTTCGCGCCGGTTGAAATTCACAGGGCGGTCTTCGACGCGGAAACGCATGGCCTGGTGGATGAGCCGCATCGACGTCTCAAGGGCTATATCGACAAGATCTCGGTCTCGACGCCTCCCAAGGGATCGGGGGCAAGGGTGGAGCTTCAGATCGCGTCGGCCGCGCGGGCCCTGACGATACCGGTTTCGCGCAAGCGCTCGCATGAAGCCCTCAAGGCGCGACGCGACGATGATTTCAGACGCTTCTCGGCCATGGCCGGCACCATCGAAACGAGATGGGGGCGCTGATGGAGGGCTCGGCACTCCCACGGTTGCCCGACTGGCAGGCCCGACTGACGGCGTTCGTCATGGCCTGTCGCACCGAAGAACTGGTCCCTGGCCGCTTCGACTGCATGCTGTTCGCCGCCGGCGCGGTGATGGCGGTGACCGGTGTGGATCTCGCAGCTCCCTGGCGCCGTCGCTACTCGACCTTCAGGGGTGGGCAGCGCATCCTGCGCCGCGCCGGTCATGCCGATCATGTCGCCTTGCTCGACGCACATCTGCCCGTAATCCATCCATCCCGCGCTGTTCCGGGGGATCTGGCTGCGGTGCCGGGCACTGACGGTCTTCCTGCCATCGGCGTGATCCAGGGGGCGGCCATTTTCGTCCTGGGTGAAGAGGGCGGTCTGGCACTTGCCCCGCTGCTTTCCGCGCGCTCTGCCTGGAAGGTCGGCTGATGGCAGCGGCGGCAGGCTTCATCCTTGGGGCAGTCGGCTTCGGGGCGCCGGCACTCGGATCGGCCATGTTCGGCGGCTGGGCCGTGGGTGCGGCGTTTGCCTCGACCGCGCTTGGCGGGATCGCCGTCAAGTTGATGACCTCCGTGGCGGTATCGGCCCTGTCGAATGCACTCCGGTCCCAGCAGCGTCAGATGCAGGCGGGGATCACCACCTCTACCACACTGACGGGAGAGGAACATCCGGAGTCGATCATACTCGGGTGGACCGCGACCGCGGGCTCGGCCGTCTGCCCGCCAATGTCCCATGGCCGCGATAACCGTTTCCTGACGCATGTGATCGAAATTTGTTCGGCGCCGGGCGCCGCACTGTCGCGCCTGATCGTCAATGGCGACTATGTCGAACTTGGCACTCAGCCTCATCCGGAGTTCGGGTTGCCGGTGCTGGGCCAGTACAACGGCCTTATCTGGATACGCTTCTACGACGGCAACCAGACCGCGGCGGACCCGATGCTGCTGGCGAAATACGGCAATCATCCGGATCGGCCATGGGACCACAAGATGGTCGGCCACGGCATTTGCTACGCCATCCTGACCTTCTGCTATCATCGCGAACGGCTGACGCAGGTGCCGCGCTACCTCATCGAGGTCGACGGAATCCCGCTCTATGACCCGCGGCAGGACAGCTCAGTTGGGGGGCTGGGGCCGCAGCGCTGGAACAACCCGGACGGCTGGACGCGAACCCGCAACAACGCGGTAATTGCCTATAACATCATGCGCGGCATCCGGTTGCCAGGCGGCGATGTCTGGGGCGGGTCGATCGATCCGCAGGACCTGCCACTCGATAACTGGTTTGCGGCGATGAATGCCTGCGATCTGCCGGTCGCCCGTGGAGATGGTACGGCCGAACCACAGTTTCGCTGCGGTGTGGAGGTCGCACTGTCGGAGGTGCCGGCCGAAGCCCTGGAGAAGGTGCTACGGGGCTGTTCCGGGCGCATCGCCGATATCGCCGGAATATGGAAAATCCGCGTCGGCGCGCCCGGTCTGCCGATCATGCAAATGACGGACGGCGACATCGTTGTCAGCCGCGAACAGACCCACGATCCGTTCCCTGACCTCGACAGCACCCATAACGGCATCGAGGCGCAATACCCTGATCCCGACGCGCTCTGGCAGGTCCGGGATGCCCCGGCGCGCTACAACGCGAACTGGGAGGCGGCGGACCGGTTCGGCCGCAAGGTGGCCAGCGTTCAGCTCCCCGCGACGCCCTATCCCCTGCAGGTCCAGCGCCTGATGCGTGCCTGGATCGAGGATGAACGTCGCTTTCGTGTACATGGGCATGTGCTGCCCCCTTCTGCCCAGTCGATCGAACCCCTCGACTGTCTCACCTGGTCTTCGCTGCGGCATGGCTATGAAGACAAGCTCTTCGAGGTGGCGGAGGTCGTCGACGATCTCATGACATGCTGCGTCGGACACTCGATCCGCGAGGTCGACAACAGCGACTATGACTGGGCACCCGAGTTCGAACTGCCTTCAATACCGCCTTCAACCGGCATTACACCGCCCGATCCCGAGATCGTCGCAGGATGGAACCTGCTGCCCGAAGTCCTGCGCGACAACAATGGCGCCGATCGCCGCCCTGCGCTTCGTCTGGTCTGGAACAGCGATATCATCGCCGACGGAATCGAGTGGGAAATCCGTGTCGCAGGTGCCTCCGACCTGCGCAGCGGCTCCACGATGGCAGTCGCTTCGGGCGGCCTTGTCCTGGCAGACGGCATCTTGCCGCAAACACCCTATGAAGGGCGTAGTCGGCTCATTCTGACCGGGCGAACCGCAGTCTGGAGCGAGTGGGTCGGTGCAGTGTCGCCCGATCTCCGCCTTGCCGAGCAGGACATCCTCCCGGAAATAATCGACCGGATAGAAGCCGCCGTTGAAGCGGCCCGCCTCGCGAGCGAAGAGGCCGAGGCGGTTCGCGACCAGATGCAGACCCTTGTGGACGGTCTGCAGGAAGACATGGCCGGGCTGATCGTCGATTACGATGCGGCGCGCGCGGCCGCAGACATGGCGCTAGCCGCGCGCGATCTTGCGCAGACGGCATCCGAGGCTGCCAGCGACGATCTCGATGCGCTGCGCGTCTTGGCAGCCGCGGCCTCTGTGCGCAATGAAGCGTCCAACTTTGTCGCGCTTACATATCGGGATGCAGCCCGCGAGGCCCGTGATGGCTCTCTGGCGTTCAAGGAGGCAAGCGAGGCCGCCGCAGAAGCCGCCGCCCTCGCGCGGTTACAGGCGCTGGATATCCTGTCGGATGCCGAGGCGGCGCGCGACGGCAGCGAAACCTATCAACAGGCTGCATCTGCGGCTGCAGCCGCAGCGCAGGCAGCGCGGATTGAGGCGCAGGAAGCCGCATCGTCTGCAGATGGTTCAGCTGTCGCGGCCGCAGGGTCCGCACAGGCCGCGGGCGCCCGGGCAGATGAGGCCGGATCTTCTGCGGAAGCCGCCACCGCCGCCGTCACTGCCGCCGAGGCCGCCCGCGACGAGGCAGACATCCGCGCCGTCGCAGCCGCTGAAAGTGCAACCGCCGCCGCTGCCAGCGCCTCCGATGCGGAAGTCAGCGCCGCCGTGACACAGTCGGAACGACTGGCCGCGGAGACGGCACGATCGAGTGCGGAAGCCGCCAGCACATCGGCTGCCCTCGCCCGGGATGACGCTGAAGGCGCTGCCGCGGTGGCAACCGAAAAGGCAGGGGTAGCTGCGGTGGCGGCTAATGATGCCACAGGGCAAGCCCAGGCAGCGTTGAATTCCGCCGTGGCCGCGCAGGCGCATGTCGATGATGCCGCGGCTGCGGCGGCCGCGGCACAGGGGGAACGGCTGAGCGCAGAAACGGCCCGTGCCGCGGCCGAGAGCGCGAGCACCTCGGCTGCGTCCGCAAGGGAAGATGCTGCCGCAGCGGCGTCCCAGGCCTCAAGCTCAGCATCCGACGCAGCTACGGCCGCGACCGCAGCAGGCGACAAGGCCGATGCTGCCGCCGACAGTGCCGCGCTCGCCTCTGCGCGGGCCGATGATGCAGGTGTCGCGGCTACTGCGGCGCAACAGGACCGCGTTCTGGCTCAGGCGGCATTGTCAGGTGCCGAGGATGCGGCAACCGCATCATCGACCTCGGCCGTCGCAGCCGCGGCACACGCCAGCGCGGCGGCACAAGATGCCGCCTTGGTGGCAGTTGATCGTCAGGCCGCCGAAACCGCCCGCACCGGCGCAGAGGCGGCCCGCGAAATCGCGGTTACAGCACGCGAGACGGCCGAGAGCGCGATGGCTGCGGCAACTGATCAGGCGCTTCTTGCAACCGAAGCCGCCGGTCAGGCTGCCACCTCGGCACAGGTGTCACAGGACGCGGCGGCGCTGTCTGTGGAGACGGCAGAGGGTGCTCTCTCTCAGGCAGCCCTCATCGCAGGCGTGGCGACGGAGGCCGTATCGGCTGTTCAGCAGACAAGCACCCAGGTGAGCGACACAGCCGAGACGGTCGATGTGCTTGCTGCCGCGCAAGAGGTCCGTAATCAGGCGCAACAGCTGCTGAACGGTGTCTTCACATCGGAAGCTGCAGCCCACCGATCAGCGGCAGCAACATCCGAGGCGAACGCTGATGAAGCTCGCGCAGGAGCTGAACTGGCCCAGATTGCCGCTGCACAATCCGCAAACTCGGCCGGAAACGCGGCTGCCGCTGCTGCACAATCGGCCCAGACCGCAGGAACATATTCCAGCGAGGCGGGTGCTTCTGCCGAGGCTGCCCAGATCTCGGCTGCGCAAGCCGCGACCGAGCGCGCCCAGGCCGGGCTGCGGGCAGAGGACGCCGCTGAAGCGCGGCAAGACGCAGAAGACGCCGCCGCCAGCGCATCATCATCCGCAGCACTCGCAGCAGAGGCCCGGACGGATGCAGAACTCGCAGCCAACGCCGCACTTGCCAGCAGTCAGACGGCCGCGGCCAGTGCAAACGAAGCCGCACAGGAAGCCTTGGCATCGACGGCACAACGTCTGGTCGCGGAAACCGCGCGCGCGGGGGCCCAGACCGCCGAGACAGGGGCGGTGGCCGCGCGCCAGGACGCAGAAGGATCGGCCGCGGCAGCCTCAACGGCAGCCACGCTCGCGGCCGATGCGGCGACGGCGGCCGGACATGGGGCTTCCGCTGCCGCATCGAGTGCAACGGTCGCCGATGTGCGGGCGACCGAGGCGGAACAGGCTGCAACGATTGCGAGCCAACAGCGGCAGGAGGCCACCACAGCGGCAGGCCAGGCATCCCTGTCCGCGTCTGCGGCAGCCGTCAGCGCCACCGCGGCCGATGGCTCGGCGCAGATCGCGGCCGGATACGAGCAATCCGTCCGATCGAGCTTGATGCGCGCCGCTCAGCCCTCCGAATGGTCGCAGGGCGCGATCTACTGGACCGCCGGGGCCTCGGGTCGGCCCGAAACAGTCGGTGCGCCGAATGCGGCATGGTCTTATGTCGATGGGCACGCCTATGTCACGACCACCGGAGCGAATTCGCAAGCGATCCGCACGCGCGGGGTGGTGGATGCGGTTGAGGGCGATCCGGTGCGGGTGAATATCCGTGCCCGCCTGGTCTCGGGGACCGCCGCTCAGCCGGACTTCTTTCGGATCTACTGGTCGTGGCTCGACGAGAACTATGGCCTCATCACCACGACCACTACGGACCTGGAAGCGGGGGACCGGACAGCGCTGCGCAATGCCCCGGCCGGATCATGCTATTGCCGGGTGGGCCTTGCGGTCATCGGGGCACGCATATCAAATCCGGCCACGGCACGGATCGAACGCCTGGGCGTCCAAAGCAGCGCCGTCGAGGCGCTGATCCTCAACCAGGTCTACACCCGCGCCCAGACCGACAGTGCCATCGCCAGCGCCACGACCGGTCTCTCTGCACAGCTTGGCGACGTGACGGCCGCAGTTACCCAGCAGGCAACTGCCATCGCCACGCTTGAGGATAATGCCTCGGCGATGATCGCGTTTCGCGCGCAGGCCGGCTCACAGGCGGCGGCCCTGGAGCTGGTCGCTGCGAATGATCCAACGGGCCCCGTTTCGGTGGCCCGCATATCCGCCGAGAATATCCTTCTGGACGGGTCGGTTGCGATGCAGCATCTGGTCGTGACGGATCTTTCCGGCAACCTGATCCCCAATGGCGATCTCTCCTGGGGCGACCTGCGCGGCTGGACACCGATCAGCAATGCCCAGGGGATCGAGGTCCGTGATACGTCAATCTTTGGCGCCGGGATCTACACGAACGCGCCGACGCGGTATGTTCTCTATGTTCCGCAGGCGGCAGCGGCGCAGGAGATGTCGCCGGGCGTCTTTGCGGTTAAAGGCGGCGACCGGATCGCGGTCAGTTATTGGCACGCGGTTCAGTCCGGTGGGGCGGCATCGTTCAGTCTGACCTGCGTCTGGCTTGATCGCAGCGGTGCGATCATCTCGACCTCGTCGACAACCGTGAATTCCTCCTCGAATACGTGGGCGCGCTATGAGGGCGTGTTCACGGCCCCTGCAGCAGCTGTCCGTTGCAGCCTGCGGTTCGCCCGGATCGCTGGCACAGGCTTCCTCCTGGTCGCAGCCTTCGAGGCGCGGCGACAGCAGGAGGGTACAACCCTGATCCGCCCCGGCAGCATCACGACCGGTGAAATCAACACCACCTCCTTCCAGGCAGCCGGTCTTTCTGTGTTCGGCGGGGCCATCCAGTCGAACAACTGGCTGCCGGGAGTGAGCGGCTGGCGGATCACCGAGGCAGGATCTGCGGAAATCAACGATCTGTCCGTGCGGCAGGACATGATCGTCTCCGGTGCCGTCAGCAGGCGTGCCTATGCGGATGTGCTGGCAAACCTGGTCGTTCCTGCAGAAAGCTCGGTGTCCAACCCCAGGTGGGTGTTCTGGGACGACAACGGTGATATCGACATCCTGTTCGAGGCTGCGCCTTACGAAGTAGGAGGGAGCTCCGGGTACAGGAACCTCTCGATCATCAGCTTCAGCGGTGAATTCTCCAGCAACCAGTCCGGCGCAGTCCTCTATCTGGCGATCTGGGGCAAGCGCACCCTTGCCGATCCAACATGGACTAAGCTCGACGCTGCCGACGTCTATGGCTGGTCGAGGCGCTTCATTGCCGGCCCTTCCGGGACGAACAATCTGTCGTTCCGCGCCCTCGACCGCCTCCGTCACGCTGATCCGGCCAATCTTCCCTATGGCGGATACAGGTACTTCCGCCTCGGAGCCTATACCGGCGGAAATTACAGCGCCTCGATGCTCAACCCCACCATCGTAATAGAGCAGTTGAACCGATGAAGCATCTTGCCATTCTTGCCCTCGCTCTTGCCGCACCGGCCGAGGCCGCGCCGGACCACGTGTCTGTTTTGACGGGCTCGTGGCATGTGAGCGCGACCACCGAATTCACCGAGTTCAATCCCGGTGTCTTCCTCACATGGGATCAAGACCCGGTTCATTGGTCAGTCGGCGCGTACCGCAACAGCTACGGCCGCCTCTCGACGGCGGTTCTGGCGGGCGTTCCGCTGCTAATCGAGGATGCATTCGAGGTCCATCTGGTCGGAGGCGTAGCGCTTTATCCCCGGGACGGCCGATCCTTTGCTGTCCACGCAGGTGACTTCGTTCCCTTGGGCGGCCTGCAGATCCGCTACGGCGCCACATTGATCAACATCTTTCCGTCGGACGGGACGTTCGCCGATGCGGTGGTGAGCATGGGCTTTTTCTGGACGGCAAATCCGCCAGCCGCATCAAGGAGGCCGAAATGACGACGCTTTGTCACGTCACCGATCGTCTGGAAGCACCCGACGGCAGCCCTCTGCCAGGTGCACGTCTCGATCTGATCCGCGTGCCGGCAGAGATTGAACCCAGCGCCACCGGCACCACGACCGTTCCCGCCCCGGTGAGCGTGCGTGCTGATCCCGCAGCGCAGATATCTGTACACATCAAGCCGGGCAGATATGCGGCCAAGCTGGCAGACGCGCAGGCCAGACCTTATCGAAGCTTCATGATCACGGTCCCTGATGCGCCACATGCCATCCTCGGCCAGCTGATCGACGCGCCCCCGCCGCCTCCGGAACCGGATGCAATGGAACTCGCAGTGCGCGCCGCACAGAACGCCCGAGACGAGGCAAATGGGCACATGGTGGCAGCTGGCCAGAGCAACACATCTGCAGCCCTCTATGCCGCAACCGCGGAAGTGGCCGCTGCAGCCGCGCTGCTTTCGGAGGCCATGTCGGCCGAGATCCGCGCCGAAGTCCAGGCATCCAAGGACGTGATGGATGCCCAGCTGCTTGAAGCTGCGAATGCCGCGGAAATCGCGTCTGATGCCGCTGAAACAGCCCTTCAGGCGTCCTCGGCCGTCTCAGTTGCCGAGCTGAGGGTTCACGCGTCAAAAGAACTCTGCGAAACCGCCGCCGCGAACGCGGAAGCTGCTGCTGTGCAGTCCCATTCTGCAAGAGATGCCACACTTCTGGCACGCGATGCGACCCTTCCCGCCGCCGCCGCCGCACAAGAGGCGGCGGGAAGTGCTTCCTTGGCCGCATCCTCGGCCGAGGGATCAGCCTCGATCGCGTCTGAGGGCGCAACACAAGCTACCGCGGGCGCATCGGATGCGGCTCAATCTGCCGGGAATGCAAATGCATCAGCTCTGATCGCCACCTCAGCGCGAGACATCGCCACATCTGCCTCCGTCGCGGCCGAAACTGCGTCCGTCATGGCTCAAGCGGCCGCTGAAGAGGCGCGCGGCTACGCGGATGCCACTGAAACCATAAGGCTGGCGATGATCATTATGGCCGTCAGCTTCACCAATTCACAAACCAGGTTCGTTGAAGCCTGCGCCTTTGAGTAAAGGAGAACAGGAATGTCAGTAGAGAATGAAATCGCGGCACTGACACAGGCCGTCGACGCACTGGCCTCAGCGGTCAACGTCAAGCGGGCCGTTCTGGATGCAGCCGCCGATCGGGCCGAGTTCTGGGGAAGCAAGGCGCATGTCGGGGCGGTGGTGTACCTCGACAGTATGGCCGATTACCCGGCTGACCCGGACCCCGAGGTCTTCTACGTGGTCGCCGTCGAGCCTTACGCGGGCGTTGTCGTCCAAGGGGGCGGCGAGTAATGGCCCGGCTGGTCAACATACCGCCCGTTGCCCGGGTCTTCTTCGATGGCAAGGAAGTCGTGCAGATGTTCTTGGGCAACCAAGACATCATGGGGTTTTCGCGCTATCGCATGAGCGATGGCCACGACCCCTCCTTCGTCGCAGACTTCGATGTTGACGTCTATGGGGCGACCGGGGCGGCCACTTTTGCCCTCAACTACGCGAGTAATGAACTCGGCCAGCCGAGCATGATCGCGGACTTCAACAACGACGTTTATGGAGCAGTCTGATGCCCACCTTGGTCCGTCCTAACCGCAAAAACCTCCTCGACCTCGTGCAGGACGAACGTACCACACCGGGTTGGGTGTACGCGCGTAACGGCGACATCGTTCAGGTACCCGCTGGCGTGCCGCGTCGGTCCTTCAGTTTCCGCCACAAGCGTGTTGGACTGCTTCGGGAGCGTGCCTACACCAATCTTCTTACGCGGGCCATTGCCCGCACCAACAATATCCGGACGGCGGGCGGTGGTCCTACAGGGCTTGCGGTGAGCGACCCGCAGCTGAACCGCCCTGTTTGCAACTTGTTTCCGGGCGTACGGGCCTACGCTAACAGCACAACGGAATGGCACGGTGTTATCTTCAACGATGCGCCCACACCGGTTCTTGCGGGTCAACCCTATGCCGTGACGCTCGTTTTCCGTTTCGGCACGGCTAATTCGCCCCGCCTCGCCATGCGCCAGCAGGGGGCCGGGTCTGGTCAGGGTAGGGTGTTCCGCATCAATCGGGACGGCAGTTTCGGTACGATTGGTGGTTTCATGCCAACTGGCACGGTCGCCAACCTTGAGGCTACCCCCATGGACGACATGGAGACGTGGCGTGTACAGTTCATTTACACCCCGGATGCTGATGAAGACATCAACATCCAATTTGGTCCGGGGGCTGTCGGTACAGACGTGATTGTGTGTGGTGCTCAGATTGTGCCCGGCACCTACCACCCGGTGTTCATTCCTAACGATGGGTCGATCATCAACAAGCTTGGTGACCTTCCTTTCGTTCCGGTTGGAGACTGGCTTCCGTTGGTCGACTACAGCCTGCTTTTTGACTTCGTGCACAACAGGGTCGGGGACCAACAGGCGGCCATTCTTACCGGGTACGCGCCGGTAACGAGTACCAACTTCAGCTTCTTCGTCGTGTTCAGCGGGGTCATCCAGTTCCGCACTCAGATCGACGGAGATTCTGGGTCTTCGTCCGGAAACGCCGGCACTCTCGTCAAGGGGCAGCGTAGTGTTGTCGCGGCAAGGTGTTCCGATAACACCCGTCGTGCATACCTTAACGGTGGCACTGGCACCGCACCGGGCAGTGGACCGTTCCCGCGTGGCCTTGAGAAGATTTACCTCGGCGGCAACAACAACGCAGGGAACGCCCTTGATGGCCACGTCTTCAAGTTCATTGCATGGACTCCGAAAGCGAATGGCGAGGGGGTGCCGACGCCCGCGTCCAACAACGAACTCGCGTACCTTTCAATGCTGGAGAACTGGCCATGACTATCGCGAAACCGATCCTCACGACCGTGTACTACAAGTTCGCGGACATCGAGGACTACCGCCGGATCTTCGATCAAGAAGAGGTCCTTTTTGCCCACACGCTGTTTCCGAACCTCGGGCGTCCTTCGTACCCCACAGGCGTGATCCTGACGAACGAAGACGGGGACGAGTACGACGAAATGCGGCGGCCCGTCGCGTATTACGCCATGGCCGGATACGACGAGGCCAACGGCCAGCAAGAACCGGAAGAAGCGGCGCAGTACCGGTTCCCCGAAGAAGCCGAGCGCACAGAAGAAGACCGGATCGTGTGGGAGCGGCGCATGTTCTTTGCCGGCCATACCCCCGAGGACTGGCAGCGCTACTACGACAGCTTGGACGGCGACGACTGATGTCGATCACATTCCCCCTTAGTCTTTCGGATTTCCTGATGACTTTCACGAAGTCAGGTATCGGGTTTGACGAGCCCTTGAAGGCGGATTGAAGTCCGCCTTCATAAAATCGCTCTGCTGCAACTTTTGCTGTCACACGCTGCAAAAATTCGTGTCACGCTACATC
>NZ_JBHUGH010000033.1:0-26230 GCF_042681825.1 Halodurantibacterium flavum | reverse complement strand
GCTTCAGCCGCTCCATCTGCTCGTCCGTCAGCCAGAAAAGATTGCTCATCATGCCCCCCGTCAGCGCGGAGCGCTTGAATCACGCAGGGGCGGCGACATCAAGCCAATCAATGGGTCCTGACCCTAGGAACGCGGCCAAAAACTTCACGTTGTCGACTTCGAACTCTGCCTTGCTCTCCGCGCCTTCGCAAACCCCCGATCGGTCGCCATGAACCGCTCCAACATCGGCACGATCAGCCGGACAGGATCGGCAACAGGCTGGCCTATCTCTCGCCCCAGCACCTCTGCATAGGCGACAAGATCGCGATGAACAGACGCGGGCAATTCCACTGTCACCTTCACCGGCTTGTCATCGGGCAACGGCCCAAGCTTCAGTTTCGACATGATCAACCTCCTGCGGGCTCGAATACCAGATCGCGGGTGACGATGATCCTGACCGGGAACCCCGGACGGATGGTCAGCGTCGGCGCGACCTGCAACTGACGCTGGACGATCTGCTGGCCGGCCTGTTTGATCGTGTCCACGGCCCCATCGCGGATCGCCTGGACCAGGCGGTCTTCGTCATCGGTGGCGAGGTCCGCGCCGATCGCGAGCAGCGTGGACAGACCCGCCGCGCGCATCAGCTCCCACCAATGATAGTCGACGCCATCTTCGAGGCCGGCATAGCCGCTCGCATCCGCGCCTGGCAGACGTTCGAGAACAATGGATTGACCGCCGGGCAGGATCAGGCGGTTCCAGACCAGCAGAACGCGGCGTTGGCCGAACGTCACACCGTCATCGTATTGGCCGATGATGCGGGTTCCCTGCGGGATCAACAGCAGCGATCCGGTCGGGCTGTCATAGACATTCTCGGTGACCTGCGCGGTGATCTGGCCCGGGAGATCGGAGCGAATGCCAGTGATGAGCGCGGCGGGTATCACCGCTCCCGCCTGAAGGATGTACGGCGAGGCTGGCGGCTGAATGCGATCCGATGCGACGGTTTGCCGGTCCACCGGACCGTTGAGGAAACCCGTATGCCGGCTGCCCTCGGGTTGTTCGGTGCTACCCAGGCCCGGAAGGTTCACGCCGACCCCGGCCGTCGTCGCCCTGCCAGACGCGGTCTGAACGAAGACCCCGCTCAGACGCGCGGCTTCCTCCTCTGCCCTGCGCTGCTCCGCGTCCGGATCGACGGTCGGGCCCACAATCGGCGGAGGGCCTACGGGCACTCCCCGCTCCTGCGCGTCGAGGATCGGCCGCCCGAGGTCACCGGGCAGTGCAGGTCCCAGAACCGGTCCGGTATAGTCGGACGGCAGCCCTTCCAGGCCGTCCGCTGCCGGTCGATTGTCGATGGAGTAGAGTTCTCCACCTCCCGACCCTGCCTCACGGGTCTGGAGCGCATAGATCAGCGCACCCCCGATACCCAACAGCGCGACCGCTCCGACACCGGCCAGAACCTTGCGCGACAGCCGGGTCACGCGCGGCGGATCGGCGCGCAGACGCATCGGAGTCGCAGGATCGGTGTCACTCATGACGCCCCTCCCCTTCGCGCATCCCCCTCCGTCCGCGCATCCGCCTCGCGCTCCTCCATGCGCACGATCCGGACCACCTGCTGGCGGTCTCCTGCTCCCAGCCGAAGCTCGGCGGCGCCGAAGAGGCGATCCACGATCAGCACGTTCTGATGGATACGGCTGTTGACGATCTGCGGTTCTCCATCGGCACCGAGCACGAAGAGCGGCGGCATCTCGCCCTGGGCGATACCAGCCGGGAAGACGACATAGACGCGACGGCCGTCGTCGAAGACCGAAACCGGGCGCCAGGGCGGGCTTTCCCCCTGGATCTGCAAGCCGTACCGATGATTGCGGGCCGACGGCGCCGGGATGGTCGGCGCGGTTGCCACAGCCTGTCGCCCACCACGGGGCGCTGCCGGATAGGCCCAGGCGACCGACGGCATGTAGAGCGCCTCGCGGGCACGCAGCTCGATCGTATAAACCCGCCTGTCAGTGCTGATCACCAGATTGGTCGAGATGTCGTCCCGCGTCGGTTTGACGAGGATGTGGACGCGGGCGGTGGATCCGGCCCCGCTCTCCGTGTCGCCGATGATCCAGCGCGTGGTATCCCCCGCGGCAATCGGGCCTGCGCCGGTCAGACGTTCGCCCGGCTCGAGTGCGATGTTGGTGATCTGACCGGGAGCGGCGTAGACCTGATAGAGCGCGCCTTCCGACCAGGGATAGATCTGGATCGCATTGTAATAGCCCTCGCGGCGCGGTTCGACCCGGGCGGCGGCATTGGCGTTTTCGATACGTCCGGTCGGCGTGCCCGCCGCCGCTCCGCCATGCGCCACTGTCCAGACCGGCGGCGTGTGCAAGGGACGAGGACGTTCCTCGGCAGCCGAGGCGGGCGGAGTGGGCAGCGGTGGCACGGACTCGTCGTAGCTGAATTCCGGCACCGGGTTTCTGGCGCACCCCGCCAGCACGGACGCGGATAGCAGCAAGGCCACCAAGGTGGGCTTATTGACACCCGGAGACCTGTTTGCATGAAGATGCAGTTCAGTCATTGGCTCATCTCCCGCGACCAGGAGATCGCATTGACATAGATTCCGAGGGGGTTGGCGCGCAGGCGCTCGGCGCTGCGCGGAGTCTGGATCACGACGGTCAGGATCGCGGTCCAGCGCTCGGTCGTAGAAAGCTGGCCGTTCTCGTAGTGGCGTTCAGTCCAGGCGACGCGGAACGATCCCGGCGAAGCCCGGATGACGGAGGACACCTCGACGGCGATCTGTTGACGGCCGACGCGGGTGAACGGGTCGTTGGCGCGGGCATAGTCGTTCAGCGCGGCCGCCCCACGATCCGTAGTGAACTCATAGGCGCGCAACCAGTTCTGCCGCACGATAATCGGATCGGCGGGGATCGACCGGACCTGTTCGATGAAACGACCCAAATGGAATGCGATCTGCGGATCGGTCGGCTCGTAATCGGCGGAGGCCGGAGCGACAGCCTGGGCCTCGCCGAGCGCGTCGACCTGAACGACCCAGGGCACGACGGTGCCACGCGCGGATTGCCAGACCAGGGCGCCGGCAAATCCCGCCGCGAGGATCAGGCTGCCGAAGGCCATGTAGCGCCAGTTGCGGGCCTGAACGCGGGCGGAGCCGATACGCTCGTCCCAGACCTGCGCTGCCCTCTGGTAAGGCGTTTCTGGTTGATGCGTCTTGCCATAATGCGTGGCGGAACGCCTGAAGAGGTTCATGAGCGATCCCTTTCGGAGAGATTGACGGAGGAGCCCGAGCCGTGGCTGTCACCCGACCGGACGGCATGGGCGGCAGCGCGCACACCATGGCTCACGGCCTGGTTATGGCGCATGCGCTTCGCCCAGGCTGGCAGGCCATCGGAGGCGGACAGGCTGGAAGAAGGCTCGGGTGTCGCTCCGCCGACCGTGCCCATCGAGGTGGTTCCGCCCGTCGCCGCAACACCGCCCTTTACGCCCTCGGCGTAGCTGGACTGGATCCCGCCAGCCGCGCGAGAAGACGCCTTCTTGAGCGGTGATGCCGTGGCAGCGGCCCCGGCGCGCGCCACACCAGCCATCCCGCCGGAGAGACCACCTCCACCCATCGAGCCGAGCGTGTAGGCGCTCGAGGCAGCACCCGCGGCGGTGGCACCGCCGCGTGCGACGGCGGCGCCTCCGGAGAGTACTGATCCGGCTCCGCGTGCTGCGAGCATGGTCGCCCCTCCGGCCCCGATCGCAGCGCCACCAACGGCAAGGCCGGTGCCTATGGCCGCCCCCGCGCTGAGTTGGGGCCCGCCGGACACCAGACCCGAAGCGATGCCGGGGCCGAAGATACCGAGGCCCAGCAGAGACAGGGCGGCCAGAACAATCGCCATGGCGTCATCGATGGTCGGCGTCACGCCGCCGAAACCTGCGGTGAACTGGCCGAAGAGCGTCGATCCGATGCCGATGATCACGGCGAGGACCAGAACCTTGATGCCGGACGAGATGACGTTGCCCAGCACGCGCTCGGCCATGAAGGCGGTCTTGCCGAAGAGGCCGAAGGGGATCAGCACGAAGCCCGCGAGGGTCGTGAGCTTGAACTCGATCAGGGTGACGAAGAGCTGCACCGCGAGGATGAAGAAGGCAAGGATCACCAGCACCCAGGCGAAGAACAGGCAGAGGATCTGGACGAGGTTCTCGAAGACCGCGACCCAGCCCATCAGATCGGAGATGCTTTCGAGCAGCGGCCGTCCGGCCTCGAGCCCGGTCTGGGCGACGCGGCCGGGGCGCAGGAGATCGGCGGCGGAAAACCCGGTGCCCGAGGCCATCAGACCAAGGCCCGCGAAGCTCTCGAAGATGATGCGGGCGAGGTTGTTCCAGTTGGAGATGATATAGGCGAAGACCCCGACAAAGAGCGTCTTCTTCACCAATCGGGCAATGATGTCGTCATCGGCGCCCCAGGCCCAGAACAGGGCCGCCAGCGTCACGTCGATGACGATCAGCGTGGTGGCGATGAAGGCCACCTCACCCCCGAGCAGCCCAAACCCGCTGTCGATGTAGCTGGTGAAAATGCCCAGAAAGTTGTCGATGACGCCGGTTCCACCCATGGCTCACTGATCTCCCGGACGCTGCGGCGCTTCGGGTGCAGGCGTCCGACCGAGGAACCGGTCACGGCTCTCGGCCCAGGCGGCGAGGCAATCGGCATCGCTGGCAGCGGCCTCCCCAAGTTGCTGGCACCGGCGCAGTGTCGCGCGGAGAGGATCGGCAGACGGCTGGAACGCGGGCGCGATACTGACCGGCGCGGGCCCCTCCTCTCGCGTGACCTCGATCACCGTGGCGGTGATCGCGATCGCCACGAACACGATGGCCGTGATCCGGGCCAACACCTTCCCCTCCATCGTCTCCCCTCCTGGCCTTAGTTGAACATCTGCGCGTTACCGGGCTGGTAGCCCGCGCCGGGCGTCAGGAAGCGCTCGCGCTGGATGCGGCCCTGTTCTGCAGCGGTGGCGCGCTCGGCCTCGGTCAATCCATTGGCGCGGCCGTTTGCCGAGATCACCGCGATCAGGTCCGAGAGCTGCTGCGATTGCAGTGCGAGGAGCTGGTTACCTGCCTGCGTGGCCTGCAGGGCGCCAACCGCGTTCTGGCTCTGCCCCACAAGCGCGGACATCTCGGCGCGGTTGGCATCGATATTGCCGACGACACCGGCCTGCACGCGCATGGCATCCTGCAAGCCACCGACGGTGTTCTCCCAACGGGACCGGGCCTCGGCGATCAGTTGCTGGTCGGTCGCCGTCAGGGAAAGGTTGCCATAATCCTGCTGGAACATCTGGTCGATGCTCTGCACATCGAAGGCGATGTTCTGCGCCTGGGCCAGGAGTTGCTGCGTGCGGCTGACGTTCTGCTGGATCTGCTGGAGCGCGGAATACGGCAGGTTGGCGAGATTGCGCGCCTGGTTGATCAGCATCTGCGCTTCGTTCTGGAGCTGTGCGATCTGGTTGTTGATCTGCTCCAGAGCGCGCGCCGCCGTTAGGAGGTTCTCGGCATGGTTGGTCGGGTCGTAGACGATGAAAGGCCCCCCGCCGATGCCGAAGAGCGCATGGGCGGGCGGCGCTGCGATGGGCGACATGGCCATGGGCATCGCCAGCGCGAGGGCGAACAGCGACGGGCCGGCGAACCGAAACGTGATCTTGCGGGTCATGATGTGATCTCCTCTTTTTTCAGGGCAGGTTCGGCGTCCCCAACAACAGCGGTGGCCGGAGAGGCCCCCTCTGCGTCGGTGGCGAGATTGGTGAGGCCGGGGATCAGGTCGGTCGCCCAATCGAGGCCATGCGCCTTCAGCCAGGCGACGAGGAACCCGTCTCTCCCGTGCTCAGCACCGATCTCAGCAATCAGCGCCTGATCCGACTTGGCCGATGCCGCGCAGAGGGCCAGTCCGACATCGCTGAGGCCCAGCTCGAACAGCCGGTTGCCGCGCCGCGACTGACAATAGTAGTCGCGTTTGGGCGTGGCCCGCGCGAGGATCTCGATCTGCCGATCATTGAGGCCGAAGCGGCGATAGGTGGCAGTGATCTGGGGCTCGATGGCCCGCTCGTTCGGCAGCAGGAGCCGCGTCGGGCAGCTTTCGATGATCGCAGGCGCGATGGCGCTGCCGTCGATGTCGCTGAGGCTCTGCGTCGCGAAGATCACTGAAGCGTTCTTCTTCCTCAGCGTCTTCAGCCACTCGCGCAGCTGCTCCGCGAAGGCATCGTCATCGAGCGCGAGCCAGCCCTCGTCGATGATGAGCAGCGTCGGGCGTTCATCGAGCCGATCGCCGATCCGGTGGAACAGGTATGAGAGGACGGCGGGCGCCGCGCCGGTTCCCACCAGCCCCTCGATCTCGAAGACCTGCACATCCGCCGATCCCAGCTGTTCGGCCTCGGCATCGAGCAGCCGGCCATAGGGTCCACCCACGCAGTATGCGCGTAGCGCCTGTTTCAGGTCGTTGGACTGCAGCAGGACCGCGAGGCCTGTCATGGTCCGCTCACCCATAGGGGCCGAGGCCAGCGAGGTCAGTGCCGTCCAGATATGTTCCTTCACATCCGGGGTGATCTGAATGTTCTCGCGCGTCAGGATGGCGACGATCCAGTCAGCCGCCCAGGCGCGCTCCGACGTCTCGTGAATACGGGCCAGCGGTTGCAGCGAGACGGAGCTCTCATCCGCGTCGGTCAGCTCACCGCCGAGGTCATGCCAGTCGCCGCCCATTGCGAGCGCGGCGGCGCGGATCGAGCCGCCGAAGTCGAAGGCGAAGATCTGGCTGCGCGAGTACCGCCGGAACTGCAGCGCAATCAGCGCCAGCAACACGGATTTGCCGGCGCCGGTCGGACCGACGACGAGGGTGTGACCGACATCCCCGACATGCAGAGAAAACCGGAACGGGGTGGAGCCTTCGGTCCTGGCGTAGAGTAACGGAGCGTCGCCGAAATGCTCGTCCTGCGCCTCGCCCGCCCAGACCGCCGAGAGCGGGATCATATGGGCGAGATTCAATGTGCTGATCGGTGGCTGGCGGACATTGGCATAGGCATGCCCAGGCAAGCTGCCGAGCCAGGCATCGACGGCGTTGACCGTCTCGACCATGACGTTGAAATCACGGGACTGGACGATCTTCTCGACCAGCCGCAGCTTCTCGTCGGCGCGGCGGACGTCCTCGTCCCAGACCGTGATCGTGGCCGTGACATAGGCCATGCCAGCCAGATCCGCGCCGAGTTCCTGCAAGGCAATATCTGCGTCGGCGGCCTTGTTCGCCGCATCGGTATCCACCAACGCGGATTGCTCGTTGGTCATCACCTCCTTGAGGATCGCGGCAATAGACTTACGCTTGGCAAACCACTGACGACGTATCCGGGTCAGCAGCTTCGTCGCATCCAGCTTGTCCATGACGATGGCCCGGGTCGACCAGCGATAGGGAAAGGCAAGCCGGTTCAACTCGTCGAGCAGGCCCGGGGTCGTGGCACCAGGAAAGCCGGTGATCGTCAGGACGCGGAGATGATGACTACCCAGGCGCGGTTCCAGCCCGCCGGCCAGTGGCTGGTCGGGCAAGAGCGCGTCAAGATGGATCGGCACCTCGGGCACGCACACGCGGTGCCGGTTGGTCGAAATCGTCGAATGCAGGTAGGTGAGCGTATCGGCGTCATCGAGCCAGTGGCAGTCCGGCATGAAACCGTCGAGCAGCGCCAGCACACGATCCGTTCGGTCGATGAAGTCGCGCACCTGTTCCCAGGGGTTCACGCCCGAGGTTTCGCGGCCCTCGTAGAGCCAAGATTCTGAGCGTGCCGCATCCTCGGCGGGCGGAAGCCAGAGGAGGGTCAGGAAATAGCCGGATACGAAGTGGCTCCCCTCCTCCTCGAATTCTGCCCTGCGCTCGGCATCGACCAGCGCAGAAGCCGCATCCGGAAAGATGCTCACCGGATAGGTCGCAGCCTCAGAGCGCTGCGCTTCCACGAAGATCGCCCACCCGGAACCGAGGCGGCGGAAGGCGTTGTTCAGCCGTCCTGCCACCGCGACCAGTTCGGCCGCGACGGCGCTGTCCAGATCGGGCCCCCGAAATTTCGCCGTCCTCTGAAACGAGCCGTCTTTGTTGAGGACCACGCCCTCCCCGACCAGCGCCACCCAAGGCAGGTAGTCGGCGAGGCGCGACGCGGTGCGGCGGTATTCTGCGAGATTCATCATGGGAGTTCACACCGAGAGATGACCGGGAATGCGCAGATGGCGGCGGGCGACCTCGACGAAGAGCGGATCGCGCCTCGCCGCCCAGACGGCGGCGATGTGGCCGACGGCCCAGATCAGGATCCCGACAAGCCAGAGCTGAAGCCCGAGGCCGACCGCACCGGCGAGCGTGCCATTCAGAATGGCGACCGAGCGTGGTGCGCCGCCGAGCAGGATCGGCTCGGTCAGCGCGCGGTGAACCGGCACGCTGAACCCCGGCACCGCGTCGAGGGCCTCGAAACTCACCGCCATCAGATCAACGCTCCGCCACCAAAGCTGAAGAAGCTCAGGAAGAAGGACGAGGCCGCAAAGGCGATGGAAATCCCGAAGACGATCTGGATCAGCCGCCGGAAGCCACCGCCGGTATCGCCGAAGGCCAGCGTCAGACCGGTGACAATGATGATGATCACCGCCACGATCTTGGCCACCGGCCCCTCGACGGAGTCGAGGATGGATTGCAGCGGCGCTTCCCAGGGCATGGAAGAGCCGGAGGCGTGGGCAGCCGGAGCGATGAACAGGCTGACATAGGTGGCGGCGACCGCAGTGGCGATGTGCTGGCAGATGCGCAGGGCGTGACGGATCATGCGGGATCTCCTTGTCCGTGAGGGATGGCGGGGTCTGAAATGACGGATGAAATCCGGTAGTCGCCGTCCGGCCCGAGGCCCTTGACGCGGGCGAGTTCCGCCAGACGACGTGCGGAGCCGCGTCCGGACAGGACGGCCACGAGGTCGATGGTCTCCGCGATCATGGCGCGGGGCACGGTAACGACAGCTTCCTGGATGAGCTGCTCGAGACGGCGCAGCGCGCCGACCCCGGAACCGGCATGAATGGTACCGATCCCACCCGGGTGGCCGGTGCCCCAGGCTTTGAGCAGGTCCAGCGCCTCGGCGCCACGCACCTCACCGATCGGAATACGATCGGGGCGCAGACGCAACGAGGACCGCACCAGATCCGACAGGCTGGCAACGCCGTCCTTGGTGCGCATCGCCACGAGGTTCGGCGCGGCGCATTGCAGTTCTCGCGTGTCCTCGATGATCACGACGCGATCTTGCGTCTTCGCTACCTCGGCGAGCAGCGCATTGGTTAACGTGGTTTTGCCGGTCGAGGTGCCCCCCGCCACCAGGATGTTGGCGCGGGTGGCGACCGCCTGGCGCAGCGCCTCGGCCTGCATCCCGGTCATGATTCCGGCGGTGACGTAGTCGTCGAGGGTGAAGACGGCGACGGCGGGTTTGCGGATGGCGAAAGCCGGAGCGGCGACCACGGGCGGAAGCAGCCCCTCGAAACGCTCACCGGTTTCCGGCAGTTCTGCGGAAACGCGAGGGGACAAGCTATGAACTTCGACGCCGACATGGTGCGCGACCAGTCGAACGATGCGCTCGCCGTCCGCTGCGCTCAGCATCTTGCCGCTGTCGGCAAGCCCCTCGGAAAGTCGGTCGACCCAGAGCCGCCCATCGGGGTTGAGCATCACCTCGACGGTCATGGGGTCGTCCAGAAACCCGGCGATCGCCGGCCCGAGCGCGGTGCGCAGCATCCGCGCGCCTCTCCGGATCACCTCTGGTCTCTGATCGGTCTTCGCCATGCCGGCCCCGCTCCTTTGCGGGCGCCTCCAACAGGCCGCCCTGGATCGGGGTCGATTAAGAAAGCCGTAAGTGCCTAAGGCTCAACAGGTTTCCGAGAGGCGTAGTAGCGTGGCGTGTAAAGACAGGAAAACGGCGAAATGAATCGCGCCGGGTTTGCCGGCAACTGTATTCAGGTTGGCCGAACTTTTCGGAAGTACGTACCGTCCGCGACCATGCCGTTGAGCTACCTGAGCAGCTTACTGGCCGTTGCGGTCAGTGCGGCTTTCACCGGTTTTCCTGCCTCCTGTAGCATCAGCCGGAATGCTCCAAATGTCGCCGAGTGGCGGGACGCATGCAGTGCGGCGAGATAGAGGGCGGCCCTGACGGTTGCCCTCCCGCCCCCGAGGACCCGTCTTCCGTTGCCCTGACCGCTATCCCGGGCAAACCGCGCAAGGTCGGCGAGAGCCGCTATCTTTCGGTGAACGGTTGTGCCGATCTTCGGCAACGCAGCCATGAAAGTGGCAGCGACGATAGTGCCGACACCGGGCACCAATTGCAGGTGGCGAGCCATCTCTGGCCTTCGTCATGATCAGGGCAAGCGTCACTGCCTTCGCCGGTTATCGCCGAGTCTGGCGCCGGGACCGGCCAATCCTGATGGACATCTTCGATCTCATCTCCGCCCGTCGCATCGACGCGTCGCTCCTCGGTGGTGTCGCGCTCTTCGGGATCGGCTGGGGCATCGGCGCGTTCTGCCCCGGTCCCACTTGGTCGGCTCTCGCCGACGGCGCGCCCAGAACACTGGTCTTCGTGCCCGCCATGCTGTCCGGGCCCTGGATCGCCAGACGTGCGCGGCGGATTTAGGCCTCCTCCCGCTCCAATCGTGCAAGCGCCCTGAGACGCCCTTCGCCGATCTCGCCCTGGACCAGGGTGCGGCCGACAACGAGGGCCGGCGTCCCGATTAGTCCGAAGAGCCGGGAGAGCGCGCGCGTCCGCTCGAGCGCCATCGTGACGGCGGGGGTCTTCATGACCCGCGCGATGTCCGGCCAGGACAGCCCCAGATCCTCCGTCAACTCTTCCATATTGCGTGGCGTCACCCGCATGGCCGTCTGCTTCAGCCTGTCGTGCAGGGACGTGGCGTTCCCTCCAAATTCTGCGGCGATCACCGCACGTGCAGCGATATCAGAGGCCTCCCCAAAAATCGGCCAATGGTGATACGTCAGGTCGATCTCGCCCGCCGCTACGAGGCTCTCAAGATGGCCCGACAGGATGCGGCAGTAAGGACAGTAATAGTCGAAGAAATAAGCCACCGACGTCGCTTGGGACGCTGAACCGTCGAAGAGGGCGTCCCGCGGCGCGTCGGCAATCTCTTTCATCAGCCCAAGAGGAAGAGGATCGGTGGGGTCGAGACCGACCATGAAATCGAAGCCCCCTCCCGAGGATGTGGTGCCGCCGCCTGACGCGAGCCGGCGAAACCCGTCCGGCCGGTCCAAATCGACGAATTCGAAACCAGCAAGCCGGTCGCGGAGATGAGGAAGGGCCCTGAACCCGCCAACCCAGAGCGCCGCACCTCCGCCCACGAGAAGAAGCTGCCGCCGCGTTGCCATGTGTATCCTCCGGTTGGTCTTATGAAGGCGCAGTTGCCGCAACGACCTTAAGAGAAGCTTACGTGCAAAAATACGCCCATCCGCACGATCCTAAGTTTGGCATAAGGTTGCCGGCCGAGATTGAGCCCATGACACGCATCGCCCTCTTCGTCGCTTTCCTCATGTCCTTCGCGGCCCCAATGGTCGCACAGTGTGGCACGCCCCTTCATCCGAGTGAGACGTTCCGGCTGTGCGCTCAGATCGAGGAGGGAGACCCTCTGGGTCCGCTCGCGATCCTCACCGGCGACATGTCGGTCAATGCCCCTGAGGCCGTCTTCGCCAACATCACGGATGGTGCCGGGCTCGAAGGCGCACTCGACGCCGCGACCGGCCTAAGCATGGTCTACGTCACTGCAGACTGGTGTAAGTCCTGCCGGGTGATCAAACGGCACGCCCTTGCCGATGCCGACGTGCAGGCGGCCCTTGCCAGCCTCGTCCCCATCTCGGTGGGCGTCTCGGATTTCGGCCGCGCATTGCAGGCGCTCCTCGACGAGCTCGGCTCCGTCGGCCCGCCGACCATGGTGTTCCTCGACAGCGAGCGACGCGAGGTCCCCGGCACCCGACTCTTAGGCGAGGTTGGTCCCGTCGACATGCTGGGCTCGCTCGCTGGCGTGTCGCGATGAGCGCTGTGCAGATCGGCTCCCTCCTCTTCGACGGAGCCCGCTTCGCCGCGATCATGGCGGCCCTCGCCTTCGTGATCGTCGCAGGGCTCGTTGCACGATGGCGCGGCGCGGACGTGCCGGTCTTCGGCCTGCTCATCGCCTGGGTCGTCTTCGCGCGGATCGGATTCGTGGTTGAGAACTGGGCCACGTTTGCTGCCGATCCGCTTGATATCTTTGCTTTATGGCAAGGGGGCTTCTCGGTTCGGTCGGGAGCGATCGGTTTCATCGGTACAGCTCTCATCGTAGCGGCACGTCGATCCGGAATGGTCGCGCCGATACTGTCCGGTGCGCTTGTCGCGGCTCTCGCCGGATCGATCGCGCCGTTCCTGATCGCTTCCGATGGCGGTAGCGGCCTGCCCGATACCCCGTTCCTTACCTACGAAGGCCCGCCGGTTGTGCTCTCGGAACGTGCCGGACGCCCGCTCGCGATCAATCTCTGGGCGACGTGGTGCCCGCCGTGTCGCCGCGAGATGCCGATGATGATGGAGATCGCCGATCGAGCCGAAGGCGTCGATGTGGTCTTTGCCAACCAAGCCGAGACGCCGCCCCGGATCGCCGGATTCCTCGACGATGTGGACCTTCCCGGCGAGGGTATCCTGCTCGACCCCGAGGGTGATCTTCTCGGTGGCCTCGGAGCGATGGGGCTTCCGACGACGCTGTTCTACGATGCGGACGGCCGGCTCGTCGCGGCCCATACTGGCGAGATCTCCCGCGCCGAGTTCACATCACGTCTCGAAAACCTCGGAGGAGAGATCCGATGATCCGACCTATCCTCGCGCTTGCAGCCGCGCTTGTTCTCGCGGCCTGCGCCCGCCCCGAACCGGAGGTCGCAACTATCCCGGTTGCGCCCCAGATCGATCTCGGAATCCTGCAGATGTACGGGGCGGTCGACGATGGCGAGACGATCATTCCCGCCGTCGACGCGCGGTTCCTGTCGGAGCGCAACGCCCGGCAGGAAGTCGATTACTGGACGGAAGAGTCGCCCGGGTCCATCGTCGTCGATCCCTACGAGCGGTTCCTTTATTATATCCTCGAGGGCGACCGGGCGATCCGTTACGGCATCGCGGTGGGTGAGGCGGGCCGTCAATTCGACGGTTAGGCGGTGATCCCCTATCAGCGCGATTGGCCATCCTGGACGCCGACTGAGAACATGATCTCGCGCGAGCCGGACATCTACGCGCCGCATGCCGGCGGCATGGAGGGCGGGCTCGACAATCCGCTCGGGGCGCGCGCGCTGTATCTTCACCAGGGCGGACGCGACACGCTCTATCGCATCCATGGCACGTCACAGCCTTGGACGATCGGTCAGGCCGCGTCGTCGGGCTGCATACCGCTCTACAACCAGGACATCGTCGATCTGGCCGACCGCGTCCGAAGCGGTACACGCGTCGTCGTCCTCTCGCCCGAGGAATCGGGGCACGGAACGCGCCCGCCGGGGTCACTTCCCCCAACCCAAATCGGAACGGAGCTCTACTGATGCCGACGGCTCTGATGGTGTGACCGCCCCTCGACGGCATCGATGTGCCAAGGTGGGTCTGCGATGATCCACAGGAGGGAGCGGTCATGTCGGAGATTATCACAATCGGGCTCGATCTGGCGAAGAATGTATTCCAGCTGCATGGGGCCGACGGGTTGGGGCGCGCGGTGCTTCGCAGGAGGCTGCGACGTGGTCAGGTGCTCGAGTTTCTCGGCGGCCTGCCGTCTTGCACCGTTGCGATGGAGGCGTGCGGCGGGGCCACCATTGGGGGCGGGAGATCGGGCAGCTTGGCCATCAGGTCCGATTGATCCCGCCGGCCTATGTGAAGCCGTTTGTGCGGCGGCAGAAGAATGACGCGGCGGACGCCGAAGCCATCTGCGAGGCGGCGCAGCGTCCGAACATGCGCTTCGTGCCGGTGAAGAGCGAGGAGACGCAGGGTGCCGCTGCGGTGTTCCGGGTGCGCGAACTTCTGATCCGGCAGCGCACGCAGACGAGCAACGCGCTCCGCGGCCACCTGACCGAGTTCGGCGAGGTCGTCCCGCAGGGCGCCGCAAGCGTGCGCCGACTGATCACGGTGATCGAGGAGCCCGGCAGTCACCTGCCAGAGGCGGCACGCGCGACGTTGCAGCTCCTCGTGGATGTCCTGCGCCATCTCGACGAACGGATCGCCGGGCTCGATGCGGAGATCGCCCGCCGGGCGCGGGAGAGCGACTTGGCACGACGGCTGATGACGATCCCCGGCATAGGCCCGTTGATCGCCACGGCGCTCGCGACACTGGCTCCGCCGCCGGAGCACTTCCGCCGGGCACGCGACTTCGCGGCATGGCTCGGTCTTACACCTCGGCAGCACTCGACCGGCGGGAAACAGCGTCTTGGGGCGACGACCAAGATGGGGGAACGCTCGCTCAGGCGGCTGCTGATCATCGGTGCCAACAGCGTCATCATCAAACGGCACACTCATGCCGCGGCCAGGCCCGGCACGTGGCTGGGCGGCATGCTCGCACGCAAGCCGGGAATGCTGGTGCGGGTGGCCCTTGCGAACAAGATGGCGCGGATCGTCTGGGCGCTCATGGCCCGCGGTGGCGTCTACAGGGCTCCGGTCGTGGCGGCGTAGTCCGCCTCGGCAGGGGAACGTCGGAGCGTAAGAGGGCCAGGAGCAGTATAGCGCAATCGTCGTGAGACAGGGTCGGGACACCCAGGGTGCAACAGAGTGCCACCGAGCACGCGGCTTTGATCTGGGCCCGATCCTCGACCACCACACGGGCCCGCGGCACCAACGGCCGCATTTTAAGGCCGGATACATGTCAGCACCCGACAGCGCGTCAGACGAAGCTCCGAAAATTCCTCTTGCGCATGGGGCGGTTATACATGTTGTACAAATCCTGTGAGGAATTCATCTCATGCATCCAACGTGGCAGCTGGAATGCACGAGCAGCCCCCCCCCGACCTACAGGACCGGAAACTGGCCAGCCTATAATGAAGCGCTCAAGCGCCTGGGCTCGCTAACCATCTGGTTCAATCCTAACAAGACTTGAGATGCCTCGCAGACAGGCAGGCGCGACCGCCCGCGGACCTACAGCTACGCCGCTACCCGGCCGTCACCATCAGGGCGGCGACCGCCAAAGGCGCTTCATTGTTAACGATGTCACGAGGGTTTGAGTAATCGACAACTCCGAAGAAATTTACGGAAAAGACGCGACTATGGTCTGCGAGAGAGGATCCTATCCGCCGCTTACAAAATTTGCTGGCTGGTCCTTAGATGTCACTGAAACATTTTCGCTTCGTATGAAATTCGCGTTGCAGCAAGATGTTGAGCCCCTTATCGCGCCAATCAACTACCCGCCGCGCCCCCCCACATCTTCCGACACCTCCTGCCGCAGCTTCGGCCCCTGGGCCAAGCGCCGACCGAGAGCCGCGATAAACGCCTCGTAGCGCTCCCCAGCCTTCGCCCGCGCAGCTTTCGCTGCGGGCTCCGGCAGCGCGGGTGTTGTCGCAAGCCAGAAACGAATGAACACGACCAGGCTTTCGACGGAGATCCCGACATCGCGTTCCAGCCGGGTAATGCGCCTGTCGATCTGATCCAGGCGTCGAGCCAGAACCGCCTCGCGGCGCTCTGCATCATCCGGAGAGAGGAAGGATGCGATCGCGGCCTCGGCCACCATCGATTGGGATCTGTCGCGCCGGGCGGCAAACTCCGCCAGCATCTGCATGACCTCGGGATCGAGATAGACCGAGATCTTGGTCTTCTTGCGGCTCGATGTCATGATCAAAGCTCCATGCCGTCATCGGGGTTAAGGGAGATCTGGCGCGCGACACCGCGCATCTGGTGCATGATGCGCCGATTGCGGATGGCGCCATCTTCCTCATCCTCGGGTGGATCGAATTCAAACTCGTTCTCAAGAGGCGTCTGCCTATCGGCCGACCGAGTCTGCGCCAGCTCCGGCTGAAGACGGCGCTCTGACGCAGTCGGGTCCTCATCTTCCGGTCCCGTCTCGGAAACTGGCTCGAGCTCGTTGTCCTGGGTTGGAACTGCCAGACTGCTCCAGTCATCCTTCCCCGAGGTGTCCACATCCACCAAGTCGGGTGGCGGCAAGACCCGCTCGGTGAACCGCGTATCTTCGTAATACCGTGCCTTTGTCGCGCGGATCGGGGGCGTGCCGGCCACCATGACGATCTCTTCGGATGGCGGCAGTTGCATGATTTCTCCGGGGGTGAGCAACGCCCGCGCAGTTTCCGACCGGGACACCATGAGATGGCTGAGCCAGGGCGCCAGACGGTGCCCGGCATAGTTCTTCATCGCCTTCATCTCGGTGGCGGTGCCGAGGGCGTCGGACACCCGCTTGGCCGTACGCTCATCATTCGTCGCGAAGCTCACCCGGACGTGGCAATTGTCGAGGATCGAGTTGTTCGGGCCGTAGGCCTTCTCGATCTGGTTCAGCGACTGGGCGATGAGGAAGCTCTTCAGCCCGTAGCCCGCCATGAAGGCCAGCGCGCTCTCGAAGAAATCCAACCGGCCAAGCGCCGGGAACTCATCGAGCATCAGAAGCAGCCGATGACGGTCTTCCTTGCCCTGCAGATCTTCGGTCAGCCGTCGGCCGATTTGGTTGAGGATCAGACGAATGAGCGGCTTGGTGCGATTGATGTCAGATGGCGGCACCACGAGATACAGCGTGACGGGGCGCACTCCCCCGACAATGTCACCGATCCGCCAGTCGCAGCGGCGCGTGACCTGCGCGACCACGGGGTCGCGATAGAGTCCAAGGAAAGACATCGCCGTCGACAGCACGCCAGAACGTTCATTCTCGGACTTGTTGAGTAACTCGCGGGCGGCACTGGCGACCACGGGATGCGGCCCCGCCTCGCCCAGGTGCGGCGTCCGCATCATGGCGCGGAGTGTGGACTCCACGGGACGCCGCGGGTCGGACAGGAAGTTGGCGACGCCAGCCAGCGTCTTGTCCTTCTCGGCATAGAGGACGTGCAGGATCGCCCCGACGAGCAGACTGTGGCTGGTCTTCTCCCAGTGGTTCCGCCGCTCCAGGCTCCCCTCGGGATCGACAAGGATGTCGGCGATATTCTGGACATCGCGAACCTCCCACTCCCCACGGCGCACTTCGAGCAGGGGGTTGTAGGCCGAAGAGTTCGGATTGGTGGGATCGAAGAGCAGGACCCGACCGTGCCGGGCCCGGAACCCTGCGGTCAACTGCCAGTTCTCGCCCTTGATATCATGAACGATGGCCGAGCCGGGCCAGGTAAGAAGCGAGGGTACGACGAGCCCTACCCCCTTGCCGGAGCGCGTCGGCGCGAAGCAAAGCACATGTTCCGGCCCATCGTGGCGCAGATACTGCCGCTCATAGCGACCGAGGACCACGCCATCCGGGTCCAGCAATCCAGCCGCCTTCACCTCGCCCTTCTCGGCCCATCGGGCTGATCCATAGGTCGCGACGTTGCGGGCCTCGCGGGCACGCCAGACCGACATGGCGATGGCCACACCGATCGCGATGAAGCCCCCCGAGGCAGCGATGATCCCGCCTGTCGCGAAGACCGGCGGCGCGTAGGCCTCGTAGAAATACCACCACCAGAAGACGGCGGGAGGATAGTAGATGGGCGTCCCGAACAACACGAACCAGGGTGGGCCCAGCTGTGCCTGATAGCCAAGGCTCGCGGCCACGTATTGCGTTGCGCCCCAGGTGGTGGCCAGAATGATGAGGAAGACGATGGAGATCTGCCCCCAGAGGATCTTGGTCGCGGACATGACTGTCGCTCCTTTCCGGTGTGTTGATCAGAGACCGAGGCCGCGCTTACGACCAAAGTCCCAGTCCACCCCGCCGTCCGCGCGCGCGACGCCGGTGACATCCCGGCCGAGGTGCTTTTCGAGAGAGGGGGACCAGGGCACCAGCTGGAAGCCGAGCGCGCCGTCGGCACCGCAGCCTTCGATCATCGCAAATCGCCCCGAGGCCAGCGCGAGACGCTGGCGATAGAGACCGCTGACGTAGTCGCCAGCATCCGCCTTGTTGAACGGCAACCCGGGCTCCCCCGAGAGCTGCTCACCAACCGCCTGCAGCTCGCGATCGCGCAAGGTTCCAAGCAGGCGCCGGGCAAAGACCACGCTGCCGCCCCGCCGCTCGGCCAGCCCTTCCGTGACCAGGTGCTCGGCCCGGGCTTCCAGGGCCTCCCGGACCTCGGCACCAAACCCCTGCTCCGACAGGGCGAGCGGATCCCGCGCGATGGCCTGCCGGTCGAGCCAGGTGGCCCCGGACGCGGTCACCTGCGCAGCAAGGTCCAGGTCGGACCGAGCCGCCAGTGCAACGCGACGCTGGCCGCGCGCATCGTCATAGGTGCGGAGTTCCACGATCGAGCCTGGGGCGCTGTCGCCGGCGGCGTCGAGATGGGGCAGACGGATATGGTGGCTCCGGCCATCGACACCATCGACGACGGCATAGGCTGTCCCTTTCAGTTCGTCATCGAGGCCCCGCTGGACCAGACGACCGATGACAGGAACATCGAGGCTCTCTGCGGCAATGACGTAACTCGAGGATCCGCGCTCGATCCCCCGGTCCGTCAGGGCACGATGCATCCGCTTGATGATGTCGCCACGCTCCCCCATCTCCCGCAGGACTGCCTCGGCATCGTCCCTGAGGTGCCATTGCGACCCTCCGATCTGGTCGGCGACGCCGAGGACTTCCAGTCGGCGCAACCGCCCGACCTTCAGTGTGTGAAACGCATCCGGCTGCCGATCCCCATCCGGCGCCATGTCGACGATGCGCGAACCTCCGGCATCCCGCAGTAGCTGACGATCGAGCTGCGTCCAGCGCTCGGCCTCGATCTGACGTTCAAGCGTCTGGCGGATCTCGAGATCGCTGCGTGGACCCAGTTCCTGGGTGATGAGATCCCGTACCCTGTCGCGCATCCCCTCCTTGATGTAGTCCCGCGAGATCACGAGATCCTGGCCGTCGTCGCGCACGCCCCGGACGATCAGATGGACATGCGGATGGGCGGTGTTCCAGTGGTCGACGCCGACCCAGTCAAGAGACGTGCCGAGATCCTGCTCCATCCGCCCGACGAGATCGCGGGTGAAGGATTGCAGGTCAGACATGTCCGGCGCGTCATCGGGCGAGACGATGAAGCGGAAATGATGACGGTCATCGCGACACCGCCCGGCGAAGGCCCGGCCTTCGGCATCCTCCGTTTCCGGACCGAAGAGCCTGGCCTTCTCCCCGTCCCGGGTCACGCCATCCCGGCGCAGGTAATCGAGGTGGGCTCCGAGAGGCACGGACGTCCCGCTGTGCCGCACCACACGCGCCTTGACCACCGCGCCGCGCGTGCGGGCGGAGATGAGGCGGTTGGCCTGAATACTGGCGCGCTGACCGCGCCCGAAACGGGACCGATTGCCCGGAGTGACGCGCCCGGCCCGCGAGACGCCACCCCCGGCCTTTTTCGCGGCAGCCAGGGCCTGTGCGACAAAGGGACGGGCCTGCTGCGCCTTTGTCGAACGGATACGCCCCGGGCGGATGCGGAACTCGCGATCATCGGGCATGGGAGATCCCCACACAGTGCGAAACACCGTTCATTTTCAGAAACTTAGGCACATCTCGCACGGTGCGAACACGCGCCACACGGTGCGGAACGCGGCGAAAACATGAACAAAAACAACCGCCCAACCGACGCGCACCGTGCGCCCTTTTATCCTGCCATCCTTCGGTCGTGGTGCCTGCCGCCACCCCTCGCGCTCTCCATGACACGCCAGCGCACGACGGGATGCGAATTGCGTTGCCGCTGCTCATGGCCGATCCCCATCGATATTGCGGGTGACGAAGAGGCCCTCCGGCTGCAAGGCAGTGAGCGATTCCGGTGCAGCCGGGAGGAGCGAAGGGGCGTCGTCCGGTGCGCGATCGGTGGACGCGGGATCGGCAGCGGACGCGCCGTTTCCACGCGCCACCAAGATCGCCGCCTCGCGCCAGCCGAACGGACGAACGACAACGGATGCCGCGCCCGATGGCTGCTCGCCGTGCAGAATGGGCGCAAGCGAAGCGACATAGGCGCGCGTCTCGGCGGGCAGCGGACGATCCGCCAGGCGGTATTCGTCGTAGCGACCAGGACCGGCATTGTAGGCCGCGAGCATCGCGGCCGCATTGCCATAGCGGTCCCACATCTCGCGCAGATAGGCCGTTCCCGCGAGGATGTTGTCACGCGGATCGAAGGGATCATGGCCTAGACCATGACGGGTGCGCAGCCCGGCCCAGGTGTCGGGCATGACCTGCATCAGCCCCATCGCACCGGCCGACGACAGCGCGCGCACATCACCCGCGCTTTCCGCCCGCATCACGGCCATGATCCATGTCGTCGGAATGCCGAAGCGCTGCGATGCCTCGGTGACCTGGGCGGCGTAGGGATGCACGGCAATTGCGTGATCGGGCGCATCGGTTTGCGCCAGAAGCGGCTGGGTGGCGGTGACCGGAAGGAAGAGGCCGGAAAGAAGAAGGAGGAGCATGCGGCGGCGGACGCCGCATCTCCCCGAAGCGGAAGGGGTGCAGGACGCGATCATCGTCAGTCCTGCTCGTCGCGTTTCTTAGGGCGGGTCCAGTGCAGCCCCCACGCCCTGCCCTCCTCATCCGACTGGAACAGGCGGGCGCGGATCGGATGCTGAAAAACCGGATCATCGAGCAGGACCGAAACGAAAGCCCCTGCGGTTTCGCCTGTGTGTTTCCAGCCCGCGCCAACCTCCGGGCCCTCCTCGTCACCGAGATGGATGCGATAGGCGGGAGCTTTCTCTGAATCGACATTGTCTGTGGGAACGAAGGTCAGCTCCAGGTCGAGAGAGAGCGTACGCAGTTGTCCGGCATAGCCAGACGGGGTGCGGGTGAATTGACCGATCTGTGGCATTGGAGGTTCCTTCCTCATGCGGTGAGTGGGATGCGGGCCGCTTGCACGTCCCGCCATGAACGCGCCGTCACCGCTCCGGCGCGTGCCAGACGAGGCGGCCATCGCCGCCCTCATCGGTGAACAGTGGACTGGCCCGACCGATCACTGCCGAGGTGGGGAACGGACCGAAGTAGCGGCCATCGAAGCTGTCAGAGACCGCCGGGTTCATCAGGAAGACCTCGCCCTCTACGATGGTGCGGCAGCCCTGCCAGACGGGAAGATCGCGGCCGTGGCTGTCGCGCTCTCGCGCCTCCCCCAGGTGTCTGCCATCGACGGTGATCGCAGCGCCGTCACGGCAGATCCGTTGTCCCGGCAGCCCGACGACGTGCTTCAGGATCGGCACATCGCGGCCGACATAGCCGCGCGCGACCATGAAACCTGCAAAGGGTTCGGGCGGCATGACCACGACCAGATCTGGCACCGCGAGCCGATCCGCCGACGCGATGGTATAGAAGCCAATCGGCACGCTGGCCGAGGCGTTCCAGACCAGCCGTGGCGCAACCGGAATGCTGCCGGCGATGACGGCGGCGAGCGCCGCAACCGCCACCATGATGCAGCGGGCACGGGTCATTTTCCGATCTCCCGGCGCCGGAGCCACGCGGCATGGCGTGCCGCCGTATAGGGTCGCGGCGCTTCGCCCGCCTTCATCCAGTGGGCGACATGGCGCCAGTGATCGGGATCGACGTCAGCGGCATCG
Organism: Halodurantibacterium flavum; assembly: GCF_042681825.1. Taxonomy (NCBI): domain Bacteria; kingdom Pseudomonadati; phylum Pseudomonadota; class Alphaproteobacteria; order Rhodobacterales; family Paracoccaceae; genus Halodurantibacterium; species Halodurantibacterium flavum. The sequence goes on along the minus strand of NZ_JBHUGH010000033.1, from coordinate 4,574 downwards.
ATGCCGAGACTCTCGATTGCATCGATATGGCGCAGGACCTCTTCGACCTTGGGCCAGCCTTCGATCCTCAACAAAATCTCGCCACCGGGACGCACGAAGGGCAGCGTCTGACAGGCACAGCCGGGCGCGACCGCACGCACGATATCGATGCGCGAGACGACGGTTCCATAGTCATTCGCCGCCCAATGGACGAAGCCAAACACGGCACCGGGACAGAAGAAGACGATGCGGCGACTGCGGTCGAGGATCTGCGTTCCGGCCTCCTGACCGAACCTGATCCAGAACTCGATCCGCTTCTCCACCCAGGTCAGTTCCACGCGCGTCAGCTCGCCGCGGAAACGGGCGTCGAACGATCCGTCTCCGGTCACGCCGAGGATCACAAAGCCGGTCATTGAGGTTCTCCTTCGGGTTCCGGATATTCGCGCCCGAGCAACTCGCGCAGCATGTCAGCGACAGTGACGCCGCGGCTGAAAGCTGCGACCTTGATGCGACCGCGCAGGTCCGGGGTGATGTCGATGGTGAGCCGGGCCGTATAGATCGCCGCCGCGCGACCGTGTGCGGATGGCGCCTCGCCAGCCTTGATCCAGGTCTCGGCATCGATTGGCCGCGCGGCGAAACCACGCTTGTCATTGCGCCCGGTCATACCGCCACCTTCCCAAGACCGAGGCGCCCGACCTCAGACGTCAGCGCCGCGATCTCTCGGGCAGCATGCGATTGACGGTCGATGTCACTGGCAAGGCGACCGGTTTGCGCCGCATCTGCAAAGACGACGCGCTGACCAATCGTGCTGGCAAGCACAGGAGGATTGTGATCCGCCAGCGCCTCGGCGGTGTCCCGGGCGATGACGGTGCGCGCGCCGCAGCGGTTGAGCAGGGAGCGGGCGACAAGTTCCGGCCGATAAATGCGGGCCTCCGCAAGGAGGGACAGCATCTCGGCAGAGGCCCAGCCATCGAATGGCGAGGGCTGTACCGGGATCAGCACCAGATCGGCGGTGAGCAGCGCTGAGCGCATGAGCCCCGCAACACGCGGTGGGCCATCAATAACGACATGATCGACTGTGCGGGCAAGTTCGGGGACTTCGCGGTGCAGGGTGTCACGGGCCAGGCCGAGGGTGCCGAAGAGCCGCGGCAGACCTTCGCGGGCGCGTTGCTGCGACCAGTCCAGGGCGGAGCCTTGCGGGTCGGCATCGATCAGGGTGACACGCTTGCCCTGTATCGCCAATTCACCAGCAATATGGAGGGCCAGCGTCGTCTTGCCGGCGCCACCCTTCTGATTGAGCAGAGCGATGATCATTCGCCACCTCCCGGCAATTCGAGAGGAAGGCGGGGCGTATCTGAATGATCGGAGGCTGCTGCGACACCCTGATCGGAAGCCGTTCGCGGCACCGATGGGGCGACGGCTGCCTTCGTCTTACCGGCCTGGCTGAGGCTTTTTGCGGTGGCACGGATGAGGTTTTCCACATCACGCGCGCGCTCTTCAAAGTTAGACTCTTTGTTAGACTCTAAGTTAAGGGGGCGATTTCTTATTTCGTTTCCGTGCGTTACCCCCTGTTTGGGTTCCTGATAGCACGAGCCTTGGGTTCCCGATAGCACGATAGCCCGGGTTCCCGATAGCACGAGCCCATTCACAGGTTTTCCACAGCCCGGAGCGGGCTCGAAAGCCAGCAGTTTGCGGCCACCAACCTCTGTCTCGAGAAAAAGCGTATAGCCCGGCAGCGGCTGCCGCCGGATGATGTCGCGAAGCTCGAAGGCGAAGCGCTTGAAGGGGGACAGCGCCCCGGACTTCTGGTGAAGATGATGGAAATCGAAACGCCAGCCGTCCCGTTGCCTGCCACCATGCTTGCGCACCAGGCGATAGAGCCAACGGTCGAGCCCGCCAGTCAGGTCGAAATACGCCCGATCAATGGTGAGGACGAGCGCGTTGTCGAGCACGGCCTGGTAGAACCAGTCGGGCACGATCAACTCGATGCCGTCCGGGCGCCCCTCCCTGTTGCTTCGCTCCTGCCATTCGTTGATCCAGGAGAAGCGATGGCGGCGTCCTTCTGCAGGCTGCCGGATCGAGGTGGAGATCGTCGTCGACTGCAGACGATCCAGCGCCGCCTTCAGGCGCTGATAGTCCCGCGCACTGGTTCCGCGACCAACATAGGTGAGGATCTCATATGGGGTGGCGGCCATCAGCCGGGAGGTGCGCAGCCCCGCGTCACGCGCCTCGACGATCTGGCTCGCCGCCCAGATCAGGATGTCGGCATCCCAGATTGTGGCCATACCGTGATCGGGAACGGCCTCGACCCGAATGCAGACGCTGCCAGCGGCAAAGTCGATCGGCGCAACACGCTTAGACTTGGCGAGGGAAAAGAAGGGATAGGCCATGAGGTCCTGCGCATCTCTGGGGGCGAAGTCACCGGGCAGCGCGCGAAACAGATCGAGCTGTCCACGCTCGGAGCGGGGTTTGCGTCCGTCAGTCATGATGGTGTCGCCCCCCGCGTCAGCGCACGAAGCGGCCGGGCTGCGGGAGGTTGGGGAGCTTATGGCGCTTCGCTGGCAGCACCTGGCCACGCGGGTCGGAAGTCGAGGTGACAGCGCCGCGTTCGACCCAGGCCTGCAGGTCATCGATCGCATAGACCACACGCCCGCCAAGCTTGTGGTAGGCGGGACCGGTGCCGTAGGTCCTGTGCTTCTCCAGCGTTCGAGCCGACAGGCTGAGGAAATGCGCTGCTTCCTTGGTGCGCAGATAGCGCGGGGGAAGTTCGGTTGAGATGGCGGACATCGGGCGTCTCCCTACTGTGTGCGACCAGTGCCGCGAAACAGCGGCTGATGACGGTCACGATGGCGAAGCGCGTCCGGTCAGATGCAGTGGGAAGGTAGCAGGGGTAAATCCGCACACCGCGGCGCGGGATCGCCGACCTAGAGGCGGCGCTGGTGACGCAGGAGCTTGCGATAGCCGCCGGCGATCAGGTCACGCCCCTCGCGAAGGAGGCTGGAGACGGCAAAACGAGCCGAGGAGACCTGCCATTCATCGCGGTCCAGCTGATCGATCCTGAACAGGACCTCGGCGATCTGCTTCTGGGTCGCGCCATGGAAGGCGGCGTCGGAGGCTTGAAGGACACGCCGCAAGCGCGCTTTCTGCTGCGCAGTCAGGCGGGTGTCGCGGGGGATGGATCGACGGCGGTGCTGGTCCGCCAAGAGCCTCTGGATTGCCTCGATGCGGTCGAGCCCCTCGAGGCCGAGCGGAACGGTAGCCACAAGCCGACCGTGCTGCTTCAGGGGAACGACGAGATGCAGGTATGTTCCGTCCGGCAGCCTGTGGCGCAGGTGCTTACCAATGGGGGATGCCCGGCCCTTCGGGGCGACTATCTCACCACCGGGAGTATCAGTCTCCCCGGCGAGTGCTTCGGGGGCGACCGCAAGGACCACGGCGCTGGTATCGATTTCGGGGCGCCAGAATATCTCTGCGACAGTCGCGCTCAGACCGGGGCGAACCGGGAAAGCACAGACCCCATCGACGGCCGACCTGATCCCTCAGGTCAGCCCTCTCAGGTGGTCCCCCTGCAAGTTCTGCATAGTCATCTTGATATTCGGGATTGCGGCGCAGGCATTCCCAGCCGAGTTCCGGCGCGGCCAGATCATCGAGATAGTCATAGGCCGCCTGGTCACGCCAATTCGAGCGGTCGGGTTGCATGGCATCGCCTCTCCCCTGGGTTGATCTCAGGAAAGGATTCCGGGAGATCAATCACTTGGGAAGTCCGCCTCAAGGCATCAGGTGATGCGTGGCACGCATCACCTTCTCAGCCGGTGCGCCCCGCTGCCAATTGCCGATAGCCCTCGGAACTCAACCAGCGCGCGCGTTCAAGATGGGTATCATGGACCAGGCGCGCCCGCTCAGGCTCTTTCTGCGTATCGAGCCCCAGGATGATCTGCGCGGCCTCCTGCCAGCTCGCGCCCTCGCCGGCAGCATCGAGCAAACGCATATATTGCGTCATGTGACGACGGTCATACTCCGTCACCACGGCCCCCTGCGGCGGCACATCCTGCAAGCTGCTGATCGTCACACGCATCCCCACCGCGGCTTCTGTACAATCCTAGCACAGAAGGTTGACGTTTTCGTGAGCGCGGCAAGAGCGCAATTCCGTTCACGGCGAAACCTGCCGGAATAGTCAGCTCTTAGCGACAGCTTTCGCCTGAACATGCATCACTCCTATCCCCTGGTCGGAGTTCAGAAGCAGAATGCCATTCGCTTCGAAAGCCCGCCGAACCTGATCGCGCGTGGTCTCATAGACCTCGAGCCTGCTTTCGGACTCGAGACGTTTGAGTGCGGTCAAAGATACCCGGGCCTCATCCGCTAGCTGCTCCTGTGTCCATCCAAGAAGCGCCCGCGCGGCCCGTGATTGTCGGGCGGTGATCATGCAGATCACCTCCCATCCGGCCCGGCGCGCACGCCAGAACTACGACTTCTCTATTCGGTCCGTGCCGAGCGCACGAGCCTCATCAGTCCTCCAATCGTCAATTACATACTATAGTTGATAAACTTAAAGTGTGTAAATTGCCATCGCTTTGCGCATGGACATGCGCAAACTG
>NZ_JBHUGH010000032.1:0-26105 GCF_042681825.1 Halodurantibacterium flavum | reverse complement strand
GAAAAACAGACCAAACCGCCCGCATATCCCTTCAAAAAAAAACAACAATGTCAAAGAGCAAAAGACAAAAACAAACGAGCAAACGCCACAAAGCAGCGCCACCCGCATGCATCCATCCAGAAAACCAGAGCAAGCTGTCAAACCCGCCCAAACCAAAGCAAAACAACCTGCCCCGCCTCGGTGAAGCGCTGTCTACGGAACCAAAACGACACGCGCAAGCAAAAAATTACACGACAACCCAAAAAACGAACAAGCAACTGAAAAGTAAGTATAATCAGACAGAAGCACGTCGGGACACCCAAAGAAGACGAAGCAGCAGAAGGGCCGCCGCTGCGCCCAGATAAAGGAACGGCTCTGCCGGCCATCCCTTCACCAAAAGAACGAAATGAAGCGCGCCAGCCAACACAGCCACGTAGGTCAGCCTATGCAAAAGACGCCACCGTCGCGCGCCCAGACGCCGCAGCGATGCATCGTTCGACGTCAACGCCAGGGGAATCAGCAGCAGCAGCCCGGCCATGCCAATAAGGATGTAGGGACGGCGCACCAGATCCCGGCCGATCTGATTCCACTCGAACTGCATATCGAGGCTGAGCCAGACCGCAAAATGAAGCATGACATAGGTGAAGGCGATCAGCCCGATCGCGCGCCGGAACCGCAGCAGATTGAGCCCCAAGCGCCGGAGCGGCGTTATCGCCAGCCCCAGAAGGAGGAACTGCAACCCGTGCAGCCCAAGCCGATGCTCAAGCGCCTTGACCGGATCCACCCCCAACCCACCCCTAAACGCCTGAACGACCAACCACACCAAGGGCAGAAGCCCGAGCACCCAGACCAGCCAGACGGGGATCCGCCGGATCGCGTCGCGCAACATCAGTAATTCGCCCGCAGGTCCATCCCGGTGTAAAGGCCCGCCACCTGCTCGGCATAGCCGTTGAACATCTCGGTGGGCACACGCGGCGCGAAAAAGCCGGCGCCGATTCTCCGCTCGCTCGCCTGGCTCCAGCGCGGATGATCGACCTCGGGATTAACGTTCGCATAGAAGCCGTATTCCTGGGGCTGCAACATCTGCCAAGTCGTTTCCGGCTGCGTCTCGGTCAGGGTGATCCGGACAATGGATTTCACCGACTTGAAGCCGTACTTCCAGGGCACGACCAGCCGCAAGGGCGCCCCGTTCTGGTTCGGCAGGTCTTCACCGTAAAGGCCGGTCGCGATGATGGTAAGAGGATGCATCGCCTCATCCAGACGCAGCCCCTCCCGATAGGGCCAGTCAAGCAGCCGGGTGCGCTGCCCGGGCATCTCTTCCGGCCGCAGCAGCGTCTCGAACGCGACATAACGCGCCGAAGGCTGCGGTTCGATCCGCGCCAGAAGATGGCGAAGCTCAAACCCGTGCCATGGAATGACCATCGACCAGCCTTCGACGCAGCGCAGCCTGTAGATGCGTTCCTCGACAGGAAAATCCCCGATCAGATCGGACAGGTCATAGGTCCCGGGTCGGTCGACAAGCCCGTCCACGCGCACGGACCACGGGTCGACCGTCAGCTGACCGGCGTAGCGGGCAGGGTCGGTCTTGTCGGCGCCGAACTCGTAAAAGTTGTTGTAGTTGGTGATATCCTCGAAACTATTCGGCTCGAGCCCGGTTGTATCTGCAGATTGCGCAGAAACCTGCCCCAGACCCAGCCCGGCCGAGGCGGCCAACCCGGCCAATACCCTGCGGCGGTTAAGGAAGGTCGCTTTGGGAGTGACATCGGACCAAGACAGCTGCGGCATTGGGAACCCCCTTTTGAATGCGCACATTATAAGGGTGGCATGCGCAAAAGGTTGAAAAACTTCATCACGCCGGATCACGACCGTTCAAAGCAATTTGCATGGAAATTCAGCGACGGCGCGGCTTAGGCGCAGCAGCCGAAACGTAAATAGCTGGTCACCCGGAAGTGTCCTCTCGACGCATTTGTCCCGCGCCTAACTCAGCGATGTTGCCACTGTGGCATCGTTCAGGAGGAATGATCCGATGATCCGAAATATGTTCCTTGGTACCGCCGTCGCTGCGCTTCTCGCGGCTCCTGCAACGGCCGATTCTCATCAGGCTGACATTGTCGATACGGCAGTCGCCACCGGCGATTTCACCACGCTTGTCGCTGCGGTCGAGGCCGCCGGCCTCGTCGAGACCCTGAAAGGAGAAGGGCCGTTCACGGTCTTTGCGCCGACCGACGCAGCCTTTGGGGCGCTTCCGGAAGGCACGGTCGACAGCCTGTTGCTGCCTGAGAACCGCGACCAGCTGGTGTCAATCCTGACCTACCACGTCGTTCCGGGGGCCGTGATGTCTTCGGATCTGACGGAAGGCATGACCGCTACCACGGTAGAAGGCAGCGATGTGACGATTACGCTCGCCGACGGCCCGATGGTGGATGGCGCGAACATCGTGACCGCGGATATCGAGGCCTCTAACGGCGTGATTCACGTCATCGACGCAGTCATCATGCCCGAATGATGGCAGCGGGGCGGCCACAGGCCGCCCCTTTTTTGCGTTAGTGAACTGTGGCGGGCTGCGGCGCCTCCTTGCGGGACGGGGCCACGCGGTTTCCGATGATAAGCCCGTCCGGCCCGGCCGAGACCGTCACAACGCTGCCATCCATGACCTCACCGGACAGCAGCATCTCTGCCAGCGGGTCCTGCAAGGTGCGCTGGATGACACGCTTGAGCGGACGCGCCCCGAAGACCGGGTCATAGCCCTCATCTGCCAGCCATGTGCGGGCCGCATCATCCAGGTCGAGCGTGATCTTGCGCGCCTCCAGCCGCCGCGCGAGCCGCGCAAGCTGGATCGTCACGATCCCGTCCATATCCTCGCGGCTCAGCCGGTCGAAGATGATCGTCTCATCCAGCCGGTTGAGGAACTCGGGCCGGAAATGCGCCCGCACCGCATCCATCACCGCGCGCCGTGCCGGGCCCGGATCTGCGCCCGGGGGGAGCTGGCTGAGCGCCTGCGCCCCAAGGTTCGAGGTCAGGACAATGAGGGTCTGCTTGAAATCGACCGTCCGCCCCTGACCATCCGTCAGCACGCCATCGTCCAGAACCTGCAACAGCACGTTGAAGACATCCGGATGGGCCTTTTCGACCTCATCGAACAGGACGACCTGATACGGCCTGCGCCGCACCGCCTCGGTCAGGACCCCGCCTTCGTCGTAACCGACATACCCGGGAGGCGCACCGATCAGCCGCGCGACCGCGTGCTTTTCCATGAACTCCGACATGTCGATCCGCACCATGGCGCTGTCGTCGTTAAAGAGGTACTCCGCCACCGCCTTGGTCAGCTCGGTCTTGCCGACACCGGTAGGGCCGAGAAACAGGAACGACCCGAGCGGCCGGTTCTCGTCGTTCAGCCCCGCCCGTGCGCGCCGCACGGCATTGGCGACGGCCACGACCGCCTCGCGCTGGCCGATGACGCGCTTGCCCAGTTCCTCTTCCATACGGAGGAGCTTGTCGCGTTCACCCTCCAGCATCTTCGAGGTGGGGATGCCCGTCCAGCGTTCGACGACCTCGGCGATCTGCTCCGGCCGTACGGCCTCGCCCACCATCATGTCGCCTTCCCGCGATTCAGCCTCGGACAGGCGCCGCGTCAGGTCGGGGATGACGCCATAGGTCAGCCGCCCGGCATGGGCCAGATCGCCCTGCCGCTTGGCCTGTTCCAGTTCGGCACGGGCACGGTCCAGTTGCTCCTTGAGATCGCGCGCGCCTTCCAGCTTGTCGCGTTCCGCCTGCCAACGCGCCGTCATCTCGGCCGAGCGCTCGGTCAGATCGGAAAGCTCTGCCTCCAGACGTTCCAGCCGGTCGCGGCTGGCCGCGTCGTCCTCTTTCTTGAGCGCCTCGGCCTCGATCTGCTTTTGCAGGATCTCCCGGTCGAGGGCATCGAGCTCTTCGGGTTTGCTGTCCACCTCCATGCGCAGGCGGCTTGCCGCCTCATCAACAAGGTCGATCGCCTTGTCGGGCAGGAAGCGGTCGGTGATGTAGCGATGGCTGAGCGTCGCCGCCGCGACCAACGCGCTGTCGGAGATGCGGACCCCGTGATGGAGCTCGTATTTCTCCTTGATGCCGCGAAGGATGGAAATCGTGTCCTCGACTGTCGGCTCGCTCACAAAGACCGGCTGGAAACGCCGGGCAAGGGCTGCGTCCTTTTCCACATGCTTGCGGTATTCATCCAGCGTCGTCGCGCCGATGCAGTGCAGCTCCCCGCGCGCAAGCGCCGGTTTGATCAGGTTCGCCGCATCCATCGCCCCTTCGGATTTGCCTGCGCCGACAAGGGTGTGCATCTCGTCGATGAACAGGATGACCTCACCCGCCGCAGCGGTGATCTCCGAAAGGATCGCCTTGAGCCGTTCCTCGAATTCGCCACGATACTTGGCCCCTGCGATCAACGATCCCATGTCGAGCGCCATGAGGCGCTTGTTCCGCAGGCTTTCGGGCACGTCCCCGTTGACGATCCGCAGCGCGAGGCCCTCGGCGATCGCGGTCTTGCCGACCCCGGGCTCACCGATCAGGACAGGGTTGTTCTTGGTGCGCCGCGACAGAACCTGCATCGCGCGCCGGATTTCCTCATCCCGGCCGATGATCGGGTCTATCTTGCCATCGCGCGCGGCCTCGGTCAGGTCGCGGGCATATCGCTTGAGCGCATCATAGCCCTGCTCGGCCGAGGCCGTGTCAGCGGTTCGCCCCTTGCGCAGATCGTTGATCGCCGTGTTCAGCTTCTGGGCCGTGACGGCGCCCGCGTCCAGCGCCTCTTTGGCCTTGGACGGCACAACCGCAAGCGCCGTCAGGATACGTTCGACCGGGACGAAGCTGTCGCCGGCCTTGGTTGCGATCTTTTCGGCTTCATCAAGAACGCGGGCCGTTGCCTGATCCAGATAGGTCTGCCCGCCCTCGCCCGTCACCTTTGGCTGCCGGGCAAGCGTGGCCTCGACCGATTCAAGCACACGCCCGGTTTCGCCACCGGCGCGGCGGATCAGGTTGGCCGCAAGCCCCTGATCGTCATCCAGAAGCGCCTTCAACAGGTGCTCCGGCCCCAGTCGCTGGTGGTTTTCGCGCATCGCAATCGTCTGGGCCGCCTGCAGAAAGCCGCGCGCCCTTTCGGTGAACTTTTCAAGGTTCATGTCGTCTCTCCTTCCAAAGCGCCGGTTCCGGGCCGCCCGCAGTCGGCACGACCGCTCCGGCCTCATTCCGAATGTGGGGAGGACGGACCGCCGGAACAAGTCCGGCTCAGCGCCGTTCGCGCGCCTTCAGAAGCCTCGCGGGGCGGGCGGCCTCTGCTGCCTTGAAAAGGGAAAACGTCTGGTTCACGAAGTTCACCGCGCCCCCCACATGATCCATGTATGACAGAAGCTCCGGCGTTCTTTCAGCCTCGGTCAGATGAACCGGCCGATCCGGACCGATCCCTTCGAACTGGCAGTAAAACAACGGCTCCCCCCGCTTCAGCACAAGGTCGCGGTCGGTATCGTGCCATTCGAACGCCCACATGAGCGGGCGCGGCCAGACATGAATGGGAAAACGCCCGCCGAAAATGGTCCCCGGCAAAGGCTGCCGCCGGTAATGCGCAAAGGCATCAACCTGAGAGAGATACACCATCTCGTCGGCGATAAAGACGTAAGGAAGCTGCAACTGCAGCGTCGGGCGGTCCGGATAGCGCCACTCCGCTTCTGATACCAGCGTCAGGACCTCGTTCAGCTTGGCCGGGCGCACGGGGCCAGCGGATCCCGTACGGTTGACCAGCACCGCCCGCCCCTCCTTGTCGCGGGCAAAGCCGATATGGAGATCGAACGGGCAGCGCACCATGAAATACCGGCTTTCAAGACTGATGATCGCGGGACAGCGGGATGCGGATTTGCCATGGCTGCGATTTGTGTCGCGGAACGAGACCCGTTCCGGCGGATCATAGAGAACCCCGTGCCGTTCGGTCGCGCGAAACCATCCGACCGTGACGGGCCCCGAGCCCGGACCGTCCGCAGGTGATTCCACGACCATATTGATCCACATGGCGCTTTCCCTTATCGCGACCTCAGGATGGCGATCATCGTCCCTCGGGGGTTAACCCAAGGTTGCCGCCTGCGCCCATAACAGGAGATTACCCATGACTTCCGATGACCGCCTGATCGTCGCGCTCGACGTCCCGGATGCACTTTCGGGCCTGAAGCTCGTTGAAACGCTTGGCGACAGCGTCGGATTCTACAAGATCGGCCTTGGAATGCTGACAGGGGGCGGGCTCGCGCTCGCCAACGAGCTCAAGCAGGACCATGGCAAGCGCATTTTTCTGGACATGAAGCTTTTCGACATCGGCGCCACGGTCGAGGCGGCGGTGCGGGGCCTTGCGCGGTTCGACCTCGACTTTTTGACCGTCCACGGGGATCCGAATGTGGTAAGGGCGGCAAAGGAAGGTGCGGCGGGCAGCGGCCTGCGCATTCTGGCGGTCACTGTTCTCACCTCGCTGGACCGGCGTGACCTGGATGCCGCCCTGATCCGCGACGGCAGCGTGGCCGAGGTCGTTCTGGAGCGCGCGGCTCGCGCTTTGGAAGCGGGCGCCGATGGACTGATAGCCTCCCCGCAAGAAGCGGCCGCGATCCGCGCCCTGCCGGAAGCCATAAACCGAGTGATCGTTACACCTGGCGTCAGGCCCCAAGGCAGCGATGCGGGCGATCAGAAGCGCATTGCCTCGCCGGGTCAGGCGATTGCGGCGGGGGCGGACCACATCGTCGTCGGTCGCCCTGTCTGGCAAGCGAAAGACCCCCGCGCCGCGGCCGAGGCCATCCTGGCGGAACTTGCCTGATCAGACAGCAACAGGCCCCGGACTCGCGACCCGGGGCCTGGCCTTATAGTATAGTCGCGCCGATTACTGCGCAGGTGAGGCCGTGCCATCGGCGGGCGCAGTACCTGCCCCGGGCGCCGCAGCGTCGCCACCGGGTGCGGGTGCAACGGGATCTGTCACCGGTGCAGCCGGGTCGCCTGCAGGCGCCATTGGTGCAGCCGGGTCGGCGGCAGGCGCAGCCGGGTCGGCGGCGGGCGCAGCCGGATCGGCTGCAGGCTGGGTGGCTGTGGGCTCACCCGGGACGGTCGTGGTCGTCTGATCGCCACCCGACATTGCGATGATCGCCACAATCGCGATGATCACGACAGCGGCAATGATGTACCACATCGTGCGCCCACCGCCTGTGCGGGCCGGCGGGGGAACTTCTCCGCGACGCGCATCGGGGTTCACGTCACGCGGTTGGTTATGAACCGGGTCCATGTGGATCTCCTTTCAACTCGTGTGCAACTCCGTTGGCGGAACAACGTCCGCCCAACCCCGCTGTTCCATTAATTCGGCGCCGCCAGAGGGAACTGCGCAAAAAGCCGCCACCAAGCCTTCAGTTCTCGTTGATGTCGCGGTCCCAGTATTTGATCTGACCCTTTCGCACCCCCAGGATTTTTCGCAGAAGCAGCCAGGCCACAAGCGACAGAAGGGCGAAAACCAGAACCCGGTTCACAAAGGCCTCGGCCATCCAGAGGGCGGGCCAGATCTCCAGCCAGAGCAAAAGGCCGCTCAGGATCGCGCCAAGCGCGAAGCCCACAAACAGATAGCCGGGCACGAAGACCTCAAGGATGGCGACCGCCAGCCCTGCGGCAAGCCAAGCCCACCACGGCTCGGTCATCGACCGCGCCCCTGAAGCAGGCCAAAGGCGTCGCGGAAGGCATCGAGCGCCTGCGCCGGCAGAAGGATCGTCTGACGCCCCTCGCCCTCGCCGACCTTGGTCAGGGCCTCAACCTGCTTCAGCGCGACCTGATACTGCGCCGCCTCCAGCCCGTTGTCACGGATCGCCCCGGCGATGACGCCGGTCGCATAGGCCTCTGCATCGGCCTGGATACGGCGCGCCTTGGCCTCCTGCTCGGCGGCGTAAAGCTGGGCATCGGCGTTGAGCTCGACGGCGCGGCGGCGGCCCTCGGCCTCGGTCACGGTCGCCCGGCGGGCGCGTTCCGCGTTGAGCTGCTGCAGCATCGCCGCCCGCGTCGCCGCATCGAGGTTCACGTCCAGCAGTTCCGCGCGCGTCACCTCGACCCCCCAGTCCTCCACGGCCTGCTCGATCGACTCGCGGATGCGGGAAATCAGGCGCGCGCGGTTCGATTGCACCTCATCAAGCTCCATCGTGCCGATTTCCGAGCGGACGATCCCCGCGACGGTGGTCGAGATCGCGGCATCCACATCGCGGATCCGGTAGACCGTGCGCTCCGGCTCCATGATCCGGTAGAACACGCTGGTTTCCACCTGAACCAGCACGTTATCCGCGGTGATCGCGTCTTGCCGCGCATTCGGCAACTGCCGTTCGAGCACCGACACCCGGTGGCGCACCACGTCGAGAAACGGCACGATAAAGTTGATGCCGGGTCCGAGAACGACCCGCAACCGCCCGAACCGTTCGACCACATGCTTTTCCGATTGCGGCACGATCCGCACGCCAAGGAAGATGGACGCGATGATGAAGATCGCGATCAGCAGGATCACGATATTCACACCGCCGATGTCATTGGGTCCCATTGCACTTCTCCACCGCTGCCGTTGGGCCTCAATATGACCCGCCGCCGGAAAATGGCAACGCACGGAGAGAGCGCACAGAGCCGCTGGCATATCCCGCTGCCTGCGCTATTATGTGCCGGTTTCGTTCCCCATCTGCACTGGCCTGTCCGATGCCCTCGCTGTGCCGCGACTGCCTGACCGATTTTGATGACCCCCATGCGCGCTGCCCCGCCTGTCGCAGCCCGCGCATCGTCACGCATGAGGAACTCTGGTCGCTGGGGATCGCCCATCTCGATTGCGATGCGTTTTATGCCAGCGTCGAAAAGCGCGACAATCCGGACCTGCGCAGCCAACCGGTCATCATCGGCGGGGGCCGCCGGGGCGTCGTGTCGACCGCCTGCTACCTGGCACGGATCCGCGGCGTCAGGTCCGCCATGCCGATGTTTCAGGCCCTGCGGCTTTGCCCCGAGGCGGTCGTCGTGCGCCCCCGCATGTCGGTTTACGCCGAGGCGTCCCGCGCCATCCGCACGATGATGGAGGACCTGACGCCAGCGGTCGAACCCCTTTCGCTGGATGAGGCCTTCCTTGACCTGCGCGGGACGGCGCGGCTTCATGGGGCACCGCCGGCGCTGTTGATGGCGCGGCTCGTCCGGCGGATGGAACATGACCTCGGGCTGTCGGCCTCGGTCGGGCTGTCGCATAACAAGTTCCTCGCCAAGATCGCCTCAGACCTCGACAAGCCGCGCGGATTTTCCGTCATCGGCGCGGCCGAAACGCTTGGCTTTCTGGCGGACCGGCCGGTGCGCCTGATCTGGGGCGTCGGCGCGGCGACCCAGTCCGCGCTGGATGGTGCCGGCATCCGGACCTTTTCCGACCTGCGCCGGTGGGACCGTGAAGATCTTGCGCGTCGCTTTGGCAGCGGCGGCGAGCGGCTCTGGCACCTTGCACGGGGCGAGGATTACAGGCGCGTTTCCCCCCATGCGCCGGTCAAGTCCATCTCGAACGAGACGACCTTTCACGAAGATACCTCGGACCCCGACCTTCTCGACGGGCATATCTGGCGCCTGTCGGAAAAGGTGGCGGACCGGGCCAAGGCCAAGGGGCTTCTGGGCCGGGTGATCACGCTGAAGCTCAAGCGGTCGAACCACCGCATCCTTACACGCCGCATAAGCCTGCGGGATCCGACGCAGCTTGCCGACCGGATCTATCGCACGGCGCATGACCTGTTTCTGGGAACGGGCGACGCGGGACCGTTCCGGCTGATCGGGGTCGGTCTGTCGGATCTGCTGCCGGGGCAGGATGACGGCCGGGGCGACCTGCTCGACCCTCAGGCGGCGCGGCGCGCCGGGGCCGAAAGGGCAAGCGACCACATACGCGCCCGCTTTGGCCCCGATGCGATCTACAAGGGGCGTTCCCTGCGCTGAGCTCAGGCCCAGGTCGGGTGGAAGCGACCGGCGGGCGAGAGGGTAAAGATCTCGCACCCGTCTGCTGTCACACCGATGGAATGCTCGAACTGCGCCGAGAGCGACTTGTCCCGGGTCACCGCCGTCCAGTCATCGGCGAGCACCTTGGTTTCCGGCCGCCCCAGGTTGACCATGGGCTCGATCGTAAAGAACATCCCCTCTTCCAGAACGGGCCCGGTCCCCGGTCGCCCGTAATGAAGAACGTTGGGCGGCGCATGAAACACACGGCCCAGCCCATGCCCGCAGAAATCGCGGACGACCGACATCCGGTTCGCTTCGACATAGGTCTGGATGGCGGCCCCGATATCGCCGAAGGTCGCGCCGGGCCGAACCGCCTCGATCCCCTTCATCAGGGCGTCGTGCGTAACCTCGATCAGTCGTTCGGCCTTGCGGCCGACGGTTCCCGCCACGAACATCCGGCTTGTGTCGCCATACCAGCCATCGAGAATGACCGTCACGTCGATGTTCAGGATATCGCCGTTCCGAAGCTGCTTCGGCCCGGGGATCCCGTGGCAGACTACGTGGTTCACGCTGATGCACGACGCGTGCTGATACCCGCGGTAGCCGATCGTGGCCGAGGTGGCGCCAGACTCCGCGACCTTTTCGGTGATCACCCGGTCCAGCTCGGCCGTGGTGACGCCGGGCACAACCAGCGGCGCGACCTCATCCAGGATCTCCGCCGCGATGCGGCCGGCCCGGTGCATTCCCGCGAAATCCGCAGGTTCATGAATCCGAATCCCATCCTTGGTCACACGACCGCGCAGGTGATCGTCCACCCGAAATCTCCTATCAGCTTTGCCCCTTCAAATAGGCAAAGAATCGCCCTTTGACCAGACCGTCACGCCAGAACCGGGATCTCTCGCCCATGGGTGATCGCCTCGGTCGTGATGCGAGAGGCGAGCGCGCGCATCTCTACCCCCGCAGCACGCGCATCATCAAAGGCCTGCGCATAGGCCGGGTCGATGTCGCGCGCGACCGTCACCGAATGGCAATCGGTCCGCCCCAGAAGAAACAGCATCACCGCCCTCCGCCCCGACCGGACCTCTTCGGCCAGGTCGCGCAGATGGCGCGCACCGCGCAGGGTCACGCTGTCCGGAAAGGCACCCACGCCAGCGCGGTCCAGCGTCACCGACTTCACCTCCAGCAGCGCGTCGGGCAGCCCCTCTTGTTGCAGCAGGAAATCGACGCGGCTTGCCGTGCCATACCGTATTTCGGGACGGATCGTGCGGTAGGCCTCAAGGCCCGGCAGGGCGCCCGCCGCCAGGGCCTCGGCCACGACCCGGTTCGGCAGGCTGGTGTCGACATTGGCCAGATGACCGCCCGGAAGTTCGACCAACCGCCAGCCAAAGCCAAGCTTGCGGCCGGGCGACGCCTGTTGCAGCCAGCAGGGCTGGCCCGCATCTGCAAGACCGGTCATGGCGCCCGGATTCGGACAATGTGCCGTGATCTCCCGCCCGTCATCCAGAACGAAATCGGCCAGAAAGCGTTTATAGCGCCGCAACAGCCGGGCGCGGACAAGGGGGCTTTGAAAGCGCATTTCCCACGCCTATACCGATGCAAGGGACCGGACAAGCAGATGGCCGCCAGGCGCGGCAAAGGGGATGAAATGAGCAACCCGACCGCCGCGATGATCGTGATCGGCGAGGAAATCCTTTCGGGGCGGACGCGCGACGCGAACATGCACTATCTCGCGGGCGAGCTTACCCGCCACGGTATCGAGTTGCGCGAGGCGCGCGTGATCGGGGACGAGAGGGGGGCAATCGTCGCCGCGGTGAATGCCCTGCGCGAGGCGCACGACCACGTCTTCACCTCGGGCGGGATCGGGCCGACCCATGACGACATCACCGCCGAGGCGGTCGCCACCGCCTTTAGCCTGCCCATCGCCGTGCGCGACGATGCACGCGCCCTTCTCGCTGCCCATTACGCCAAGACGGGGGCCGAACTGAACGAGGCCCGGCTGCGGATGGCGCGCATCCCGGAGGGGGCCGTGCTGATCGAGAACCCGATCTCGGCCGCGCCGGGCTTTTCGCTTGAGAACGTTCATGTCATGGCCGGCGTGCCCAACATCTTTCAGGCGATGCTCGCCTCGCTGCTGCCACGGCTGACCGGCGGCAGCCCGATCCTCAGCCAGTCGTTACGGATCGACCGCGGCGAGGGAGAGATCGCGGGCCCCCTCTCCGTCCTTGCGGCGGACTACCCTGACCTCTCGATCGGGTCCTATCCTTTTGTGCGGAACGGCGCCTTCGGGGCCGATATCGTCATTCGCGGCACCGATGCCGGACGCCTCGACGCCGCGATGGTGCGCCTGTCAAAGCTGTTCGCGCCGGATCAGGCGTGACGATCCCCGACGTCACCCGCCTTTATGAGGTTCTGGAGGCCACCTGGCCCCCCGCGGCCGTGCATCGGGCCGGTCCCTGGATCATTCGCGACGGTCAGGGCGGGGGCAAGCGAGTGTCGGCGGCGACTGCCTCGGCGCCGGTGACGCGGGCGGATCTGCCCCTGGCCGAAGCCGCGATGCGCGATCTGGGTCAACCCCCGCTCTTCATGCTGCGCGCGGGCGAGGATGAACTCGACGATCTTCTGGCGCGGGAAGGCTACCGCGTGGTCGATCCCGTTTCGATCCATGTGATGCCGGCGGCCCTGACGGCATCGCCCACGGATGAGGTGATCCCGGCCTGGCCCCCGGTCGCGGCACAGCGCCTGATCTGGGCGCAAGGCGGGATCGGACCGGAACGGCTGGCGGTGATGAACAGGACCCGTGGCCCTGCAACCACGCTTCTGGCGCGGGCGGGGGAACGGGCTGCGGGGACGGCCTTTGTCGCGGCCGATCACGATATCGCTATGCTCCACGCCGTCGAGGTTGCACCTGGGCAACGCCGAAAGGGCGCAGGCCACAACATCCTGATTGCCGCCGCCCGCTGGGCACAGGATCAGGGCTGCACGTGGCTCTCCCTTGTGGTGACACGCGCAAATCTGCCGGCGCAAAAGCTTTATTCTTTTGCTGGAATGCAAGCTGTGGGACACTATCACTATCGCATGAAATGAGCCGCAAGAGGCCGGGCAGTGCAAGAACGGGCAGAAAATGGGGCCGTCAGGGCCACATGGACGGGGGCTATAATGCTCCTTGCCCTTTGTCTTGGCGGGCCGTTGCGGGCCGAACCGCTGACATTGCCCTTCGGCGCGCAAGAGGCCGGGCGACGTCATCTTTCCTTCACCTCGCAGGACATTCCGCTTGGCCCCTGGCGGGACGGCGGGCTTCCGACGACTCGGGTCGAGGGGCTGGGGGAACAGATCGCCTGGCGGTTCGAGGGGCAGAATGTCACGCTTGGTCTTCTTGCGCCCCTTCGCGCCGATCTGGAGGCAAAGGGTTACGAGATACTCTTTGAATGCGCCACGCGCCAATGCGGCGGCTTCGATTTCCGCTATGCGCTCGACCTCCTCCCCGAGCCCGAGATGCATGTGGACCTTGGCGATTTCCGGTTCCTCTCGGCGCAACGCGCCACCCCTGATGGGTTGGAAGCCGTGACGCTGATGGTCAGCCGCAGCAACGCGCGCGGCTATCTGCAGATGGTCCATGTCTCGCCGACGGGATCCCCGGCCGACCCGCCGGAAATGGAGATGCGGCTGTCCTCAATGGCGCCCACCACCTTTGCGGACGACCCCTGGGGCGGTGACGATCCCCGCCCGGGCGAAGCCTTCGTGCTGGATGGCGTGACCTTCGGCAGCGGCGGTGCGCGGCTTGAAGACCGCGATATCGCCTCGGTCGCGCAGCTTGCGGAGTTCCTGAAACGCTATCCCGATGCACAGGCGACCCTTGTCGGGCATTCCGATGCGTCCGGTCCGCTCGCCGCCAATATCGACTTGTCCCGCCAGCGGGCCGAGGCCGTGCAGCGCCTGCTGGTCGAGGATCATGCGATCCCGGCGTCGCGGCTCTCGGCCGAGGGGGTGGGCTATCTTTCGCCCCGGGACGACAACGCGACCGAAGAAGGCCGCGCCCGCAATCGCCGCGTCGAGGCGCTGATCACCCTGCCCTGACGTTCAGAACCCGCCCCTGGGCCGGCGCGCGATGCAAAGATCGCTCAGCACAGCCCGCGGCGGGCAGCCCCCTTCGAAAATCAGGTCGATCCAGGCCTTCTCGATCCGGCTGACCTCCATCGGGCAATAGGCGAGGTCGAATTCAGCCGCACCCTGCCCGTCCACTTCCCGCACCAGCGTTTCTATATTCGGCCCATGGGACAGGTTGAACCGCGCATAAAGCCGGGGCGCGGCCGGTTCTGCCGAGATCCGGCACTGCAGCCGGACGATCTGCCAGGGTCGCAGATGCCGCGCAGACGCATCCGGCAGGTCGAAGACGATCGACAGGAAGGAGCCATTTTCCCCCTGCGACGACAGCGCGACCCCGTGCGCCCTGCCGCCCTGCTCGACCTGACGCAGAACCGCCGCGCCGCTGCCATCGTGGAACAGCGTCACACCGTCCGCCAGCACCTGTCGCGGCGCCTTCGCGACCAGATCACCCCATCCCAGCTGGCGCTGCCATGGCGCGGGCACCCATTCCCAAGGGCGACCGGCGGCGATCTCCGCCTCGCTGCTTTCACTGCGCGATATCGCGCTACGCCAAAGAACTGCCATGCCCGCCTCTGCAAAAGGCCATCCGTCTCAGGCCATGTTACCCCGGTTGTCCGCGATGATGCGACGGACAAATTCCGACAGCGTGTCCTGCCCTTGCCGTGGTGTGAGCGGATTGGTGCGGGGCGACAGCACCGAAAGCGTGACGATCCGGTCGCCCACATCGACCAGCGCGCGCCAGTAATCCGTCTCCAGCCCCGGGCCGCTCAGGTTGCCGACATCGCGCAGATGCAGGAAATACACGCCATCGCGCATGAAGGTTTCCAGCACCGCGACATCCGCGGCCCGGCCGGATCGCGCCAGCGCCGCCCGCCCCGCCTCGGACCTGAAATAGGCGTCGAACTGGGCCGAGGAATCCCGCACCTTCATCCCGCGCCCCGCCGCCGAAACGGCAGCGGTCAGTACCGCAGGGCGCTCGGGCTGGGGCAGGGCCGGGTCCTGCACCAGCGACGCGCAGCCCCCCATGACGATCAGCGCCCCGTCGGCATCATCGCGAGAGGCGTCCATGTCGACGCAATAGCCACGCGGGCCACCGACAACGACCTCTCCGCCTGCGACGGCCACACGTTCGGGCGCCGAGGCAGAGGCCGCCTGCGGCATGGTTTCCACACATCCGGGCAGCACCAGCGCGATGACGATCGCGACGGCGCGGCCCGGTCGGCGGGGATCAGAGGTCCATGTAGATATGCGTTTCTGCATTGGCTCCGGGATGTGTTACGGCGCCCTTGCGGGTCGCGCCCACCAGCTGGGCATATTTCCAAAGGGCGCCCGAGGCGTATTGCGTCTTGCGCGGCCCCGGCCAGGCGGCGCGCCGGGCGGCAAGGTCTTCCTCGCTCAGCGCGACCGAGATCTCGCCGGTCAGGGCGTTCAGCGTGATCATGTCGCCATCCTGCAAGAGGGCGATCGGGCCGCCATGCGCCGCCTCGGGGCCTACATGGCCGACGCAAAAGCCCCGGGTCGCACCCGAAAAACGGCCATCGGTGATCAGGGCGACCTTCTTGCCCATCCCCTGGCCCGAAAGGGCCGCAGTGGTCGCCAGCATCTCGCGCATGCCGGGACCGCCCGCCGGGCCTTCGTTGCGGATGACGAGAACCTCGCCTTCCTTGTATTCACGCTTCTGCACGGCGGCAAAGGCGTCCTCTTCGCATTCAAAGACCCGCGCGGGTCCGGTAAAGACCTGGTCCGCCTCGCTCATGCCCGCGACCTTGACGATGGCGCCTTCGGGCGCGAGGTTCCCGCGCAGACCGACGACACCGCCCGTCCTGGACAGCGGCGTGGCCGAGGGGTAGATAACCCGGCCATCCGCCTCACGGGTGATGAGATCAAGCTCCTCGCCCATGCTGCGGCCCGTGGCGGTGATGCAGTCTTCGTGGATCAGTCCGGCCTTGCGCAATTCCTTCATGACGACGGGAACGCCGCCCGCCTCGTAAAGGTCCTTGGCCACATATTCGCCGCCCGGCTTGAGGTTCACGAAATAGGGCGTGTCCCGGAAGATGTCGCAGACGTCAAAGAGGTCGAACTCGATCCCGGCCTCATGCGCGATGGCCGGCAGGTGCAGCCCGGCATTGGTCGAACCGCCGGTGCAGGCCACGACCCGCGCCGCGTTTTCCAGCGACTTGCGCGTCACGATATCGCGGGCGCGGATGTTGCGCTCGATCAGGTTCATCACGGCCTCGCCCGAGGCCTGGCCGTATTCGTCGCGGCTTTCGTAAGGGGCCGGCGCCCCCGAGGAATTGGGCAGTGCAAGCCCGATCGCCTCGGACACGCAGGCCATGGTGTTCGCGGTGAACTGGCCACCGCAGGCGCCCGCGCTGGGGCAGGCGACACGCTCCAGAATGGCAAGTTCGGCGTCCGAGTAGTTACCTGCCTGATGCTTGCCCACGGCTTCGAAGACGTCCTGCACGGTCACGTCGCGCCCGTTCAGCCGCCCCGGCAGGATCGAACCACCATAGATGAAGACCGACGGCACATTGAGCCGGACCATCGCCATCATCATCCCCGGCAGCGACTTGTCACAGCCCGCAAGCCCCACAATCGCGTCATAGCAATGCCCGCGCATGGTCAGCTCGACCGTATCGGCAATCGCCTCGCGGCTGGCAAGCGAGGACCGCATCCCTTCGTGCCCCATGGCGATGCCGTCGGTCACGGTGATCGTGGTGAACTCCCGCGGGGTGCCGCCGCCTTTCTTGACGCCCATCTTCACCGCCTGCGCCTGCCGGTTCAGCGCGATGTTGCAGGGCGCGGCCTCGTTCCAGCAGGTGGCGACGCCGACCCAAGGCTGGTGAATCTCTTCCTCGGAAATCCCCATTGCATAGAAATAGCTGCGATGCGGCGCGCGGGCCGGCCCCTCCGTCACGTGGCGGCTGGGCAGTTTCGACTTGTCAAAGCGGCTGTTCTGCATGGGGCTCTCTCCCGTTCTCTGGCTGGAAACTGGATAGGCGAGCCTGCACGGGGGCACAAGCCGTTTGCTTGCCATGGACCACCGCCCTATGTCAGCCGGAAACGAGAGCGCACCACAAGGGCAGCGATGACACCGGCTTTTGAACGTTACATAGAACCGGCGCGACGCCGTCCGCAGCTCTGGCGCGTCGCGCTGGGACTTGTCCTAATCGTCGTGATCTACGTCATCCCGCTTGCCGGCATCGCGTTTCTGCCCGATCTTCCGCCGCAGGTAGAGAATTTCCTGGACCACCTGCTGATCGGTCCCTGGCTCACACTCGTTATTCTGGCGAGCTTTCTGCCCGCGATCCTGGGCGTTATCGTCGCTGTCCGGCTGCTGCACCGGCGCAGCGCGGCAAGCCTGATCGGCCCCCGCCGCCCCGCCTTCCGGGATTTCCTGATCACCGCCGGCGTCATGCTCGGACTTGCCGCCATCGCCTCGGTTCTGGCGTCAATATTCGCACCGCCCGAGGAAGGGATCTATCGCAATCTGCCACTGATCGTCTGGCTGGCCTTCCTGCCGCTGGGCGTGCTGGGCATCCTTGTGCAGACCGGCGCCGAGGAGCTGATCTTTCGCGGCTATCTGCAGCAGCAACTGGCGGCGCGGTTCCGCTCGCCGCTCATCTGGATGCTGCTGCCGTCGATCCTGTTCGGGGCGCTGCATTACAATCCGCTTGAGATGGGCGGGAACAGCCTGCTCGTGGTGTTCGTCACGGGGCTTGTGGGCCTTCTGGCGGCGGATCTGACCGCGCGGACAGGCACGCTGGGGGCGGCCTGGGGCCTTCACGCGGCGAACAACGCGCTTGCCCTTCTCTTCGTCGCGGCACCCGGGCCGCTTGGGGGATTGGGCCTCTGGGTCAGGCAGATGCCGCAAAGCGCGCCCGAGATGATACCGCTCCTGCTTCTCGATGTCGCGAGCCTTCTTGTGATCTGGGCGGTCGCGCGCCGTCTCCTGCGGCGCTGATTGCAATCCGGCATCGCGCGGCTTATTTCAGGGCCGCAGACTGAGCCACAGACTGGGTTGAAGGGTAGTTACCGCATGAACTGGATCACCAATTATGTCCGCCCGAAGATCAATTCGCTCTTCTCGCGGCGCGAGGTGCCGGAAAACCTGTGGACCAAATGCCCCGAATGCGGAACGATGCTGTTTCATCGCGAACTGGCCGACAACCTGAACGTCTGCACGAATTGCGACCATCACATGGGCATCACCCCGCGCCAGCGCTTCGAGGCGCTGTTCGACGGCGGCATCTTCACCGAGGTGAAGGTGCCCGAACCCATCGCCGACCCGCTGCAGTTCCGCGACCAGAAGAAATACCCCGACCGGATGAAGGCCGCGCAGAAATCGACCGGCGAGAAAGAGGCGATGCTGGTCGCCGAGGGTGAGATGGGCCGCACCCCCATCGTTGCCGCCGGGCAGGATTTCAGCTTCATGGGCGGGTCGATGGGCATGTATGTCGGCAATGCCATCATCGCTGCCGCCGAGCGCGCGGTGGCACTGCGGCGGCCGCTCATCCTCTTTTCCGCCGCAGGTGGCGCACGGATGCAGGAGGGGATCCTGTCGCTGATGCAGATGCCCCGCACCACCGTCGCGGTGCAGATGCTGAAAGAGGCGGGGCTGCCCTATATCGTCGTGCTGACCCATCCGACCACGGGCGGGGTGACGGCATCTTACGCGATGCTGGGCGATGTGCAGATCGCCGAGCCGAACGCGCTGATCTGCTTTGCCGGGCCAAGGGTGATCGAACAGACCATCCGCGAGAAACTGCCCGACGGGTTCCAGCGCGCCGAATACCTGCTCGACCACGGGATGCTGGACCGGGTAACGCATCGCAAGGCACTGCGCGAGGAACTGATTTCCATCGTGCGGATGCTGACCCTGCAACCCCCTGCCGTGACCGCGGATCTGCCGGCACCCGGCACGCCAGAGGTTCCCGCCGTTCCCGAGACGGTGCCGCCGTCCCCGGAGCCGGCAGCCGAACCGCCCGCCGCGACAGAGCCCAAAGCGTGACGGCGCCCGCCTCTGACATCATCCTTGAACGGATGATGTCGCTGCATCCCAAGATCATCGACCTGACGCTGGACCGCGTCTGGCGCCTGCTTTCGGCGCTCGACCACCCCGAACGGCGCCTGCCGCCCGTCATCCATATCGCCGGAACGAATGGCAAGGGATCGACCCAGGCCATGATCCGCGCGGGGCTGGAGGCCGCCGGAAGCCGGGTCCATGCCTATACCTCGCCGCATCTGGTACGTTTTCACGAACGCATCCGCCTTGCCGGGGAACTGATTTCGGAAACCGACCTGACGGCGTTTCTGGACGAATGCGAACAGGCGAACCAGGGCCAGGGCATCACCTATTTCGAGATCACGACCTGCGCGGCGCTGCTCGCCTTCGCGCGGGTTCCGGCAGATTACACGCTGCTTGAGGTGGGGCTTGGCGGACGGCTCGACGCGACCAACGTGATCGACCGCCCCGCACTGACCATAATCACGCCGGTGTCGCTCGACCATCAGCAATATCTGGGCGAAACCCTGGCCGAGATCGCGCGCGAGAAGGCCGGGATCATCAAGCGTGGCGTGCCCTGCATCGTCGGCCCGCAAGAGGACGCGGCGCTGGCGGTGATCGAGGCCCGTGCCGCCGAACTGGGCGCGCCGGTTCTGGCCCATGGGCAGCACTGGCACGCCTGGGAGGAACGCGGTCGCCTGATCTATCAGGATGAGACCGGGCTCTTGGACCTGCCCCTGCCGAACCTGCCCGGCGCGCATCAGATCATGAACGCGGGGGCGGCGCTGGCGGCGCTGAGGCATCTGGGCGTCGCCGAAACCGCAATGGAAGCCGCCGTGACCGGGGCCCGGTGGCCCGCGCGGATGCAGCGGCTGCGCCGCGGCCCCCTGCCCGACGCGGCACCGGGGGCAGAGCTCTGGCTCGATGGCGGGCACAACCCCTCGGCTGGTGAGGCGCTGGCGGCGACCCTTGCGCGGATGCCGGAACGGCCGACTTATCTGATCTGCGGGATGCTCAACACCAAGGATATCGGCGGCTATCTGCGGCCGCTCGTTCCCCACACGGTCCGGCTGCACGCAGTTTCCATTCCCGGCGAAAAGGCGACGCTTACGGCCCAGGAAACCGAGGCCGCCGCACGCGCCGCCGGGATGGACTGCGCCACCGCACCCTCTGTCGCTGACGCACTGGGCCGGATCGTTGCCGAGGCGCCCTCGGCCCGCGTGCTGATCTGCGGATCGCTTTATCTCGCGGGCACGGTGCTGCGCGAAAACGACTAGGAAGAAGGACTAGGCCGGGGGCGGGACGTCCTGCCCCCAGTTCGCGTCCTGCATTTCCCGCAGCCGGCTCGCCGTCCGCTCGAACTCAAAGCTGCCGCTGCCTTCGTTATAGAGGTATTCCGGCACGTCGGCGGCACTGGCGATGAGACGCACCCTGCCTTCATAGAGCGCATCGACCAGCGTCACGAACCGCTTCGCCTCATTGAAGTTCTGCGCACTCAGCCTCGGGATATCCTCCAGCACCAGGAGCCGAACGGCATCGGCAAGCGCCAGATAATCCGCAGGCCCCAGCGGCTGGCCGCACAGTTCCCAGAACGAGGCGCGGGCCATGCCGTTGTGAAATGCGGGCAGAACGACCTTGCGACCCTTGACGGTCAGCGCATGCGGGGCGGCCTGCCCCCCTGTCAGATCCTCCCATATCCGGTCGATCTGCGTCCGCGCTGCGGCGCCCGAGGGGCTGAAATACACGGGCGACCCGGCGATACGATCCTGCCGGTAATCGGTCGGGCTTTCGAGCGCGTGGACCGCCATCCGCTCTTTCAACAGCGCGATGAAGGGCAGGAACAGCGCCCGGTTCAGGCCATCCTTGTAAAGATCGTCGGGCGGCCGGTTCGATGTCGTGACAACCGTCACCCCGGCATCGAAGAGCATCTGGAACAGGCGGCCGACCACCATCGCATCCGTTATGTCGGTGATCTGCATCTCGTCGAAACAAAGAAGCCGCACCGACCGTGCAACCTCATGCGCCACCGGGGCAAGGGCGTCATCCACCCCCGTCTGGCGGGCCTTGTGCATCCCCGCCTGAATTTCCTGCATGAACGCGTGAAAGTGGACGCGCCGCTTTGCCTCGATCCCCACCGACGCAAAGAACAGGTCCATCAGCATCGACTTGCCCCGGCCCACCCCGCCCCAGAGATAGAGGCCGCGCGGCGCTGCGACCTTTCGGGGAAAGAGCCGGCCGAACAGCCCGCCCGAGGCCGGTTGCGCGGTTTCCAGCGCGGCGCGAATGTCCTGCAACAAGGGCAGGATGGCGCGCTGCGCCAGGTCGTCGCGGATCGTGCCGCCAGAAACGCGGCGGTCGTATATGTCGGTCAGGCTCTCGCTCATGCCCGTTCCATAGCGCCGCGCCGGGGGGATGAAAAGCGGCAGGCACCACGACCCGCGCCGCATCACCATTCGCGATGGGGATCGTTCAGGAAAACGCGATTGACGCCGGGGGTCCGCCTGCGACAGCTTGTCCCGGTTCGAAAGGTTACGCCATGCCCCATTCCCAGACCCGGGACGCCCCCCTCTTTACCCCCGTGCTGATCGGCGGGTGCATCATCATCATGATCAGCTTTGCCGTCCGGGCGAGCTTTGGCGTCTTTCAGATCCCCATCGCGGAAGAGTTCGGCTGGCTTCGCGCCGAGTTCAGCCTTGCGATCGCCATCCAGAACCTCGCATGGGGCTTCGGGCAGCCAATTTTCGGGGCGATCGCGGAACGGTTCGGCGATCGCCGGGCGATCATCATCGGCGCGCTGGTCTATGCGGCCGGTCTGGTGCTTTCGTCCTATGCGATCACGCCGGGGCAGCACCAGTTGCTGGAAATACTGGTGGGCTTCGGCATCGCGGGAACCGGTTTTGGCGTGATCCTCGCCGTGGTTGGCCGCGCGGCCTCGGATGAAAACCGCTCCGTCGCGCTGGGGATCGCCACCGCCGCAGGGTCGGCCGGGCAGGTCTTTGGCGCGCCGCTTGCCGAGCTCTTGCTGTCGGTCGTGTCCTGGCAGACCGTGTTCCTGATCTTTGCGGGGATGATCCTCGCCTCGCTCTTTGCCCTGCCGATGATGCGCAGCCCCACCCCCGCGACGCGCGCCGAGCTGGAAGAGCGTATGGGCACCGTGCTCTTGCGCGCCTTCCGCGATCCGTCCTTCACGCTGATCTTCCTCGGCTTTTTCTCCTGCGGGTATCAACTGGCCTTCATCACCGCGCATTTCCCCGCCTTCGTGACCGAGATGTGCGGCGCGATCGATCCGGGCGGGATGCTCGCCGGGATGGGCATCACGACGACATCGGCGCTTGGCGCTGTCGCGATATCGTTGATCGGGCTTGCCAATATCGGCGGCACGATCCTCGCCGGATGGCTGGGAAAACGCTACAGCCGGAAATACCTGCTGGCCGGGATCTATGCGGCGCGGACATTTGTCGCCGCGGCCTTCATCCTGACGCCGATCACGCCCGGCACGGTCATTCTCTTTTCCGTCGCCATGGGCTCGCTCTGGCTTGCGACGGTCCCGCTCACCTCGGGGCTTGTGGCCTATATCTACGGGCTGCGCTACATGGGCACGCTTTACGGGATCGTGTTCTTCAGCCATCAGCTCGGCTCTTTCATGGGCGTCTGGCTGGGCGGCCGTATGTATGACATCACCGGCGACTACACGCTGGTCTGGTGGATCGGTGTGGGCGTGGGCGCGTTTTCCGCGCTGGTCCATCTGCCGGTGCGGGAAAGCCCCGTCAAACTCCGCCCTCTTTCGCCTGCAGCGACGCCGGGCTAGGTTGCGGCAAATCGCATCTGAACGGACCTGTCGAACATGAGCCTCGCTTTCGCCCCCGCCGGCGCCGCCGCCTTGCCGCTTTACATCGTCGATGCCGACGGGCTTGCCGACTGGTTGTCGGACCGCCCGGCGGCCGAGCAGGCATGGATCAAGGGCGCGGGGTTCGAGGCAAAGCTGGGCGAGGTCTGCCTGCTGCCGGGGGCTGACGGTGCGCCTGCGGGTGCGGTGCTCGGTCGCGGTACCGCGCAGACGCGGGCCCGGTCGCGTTTCGGTCTGGCCCGCGCGGCGTCGCGCCTGCCGGCCGGCACCTGGGCGATGGTGCACGACCTGAGCCCCGATGATCTGGAAGAGGCCGCGCTCGGCTGGCTTCTGGAGGGGTATCGCTTTGACCGCTATGCAAAGCTGCCCGCCCCCAAGGCGCGGCTTGTTGCGCCCGACGGGATCGACGCCGCCCGGCTGGAAGCGATCGCGGCCGGCGAGGCGCTGACCCGCGACCTGATCAACACGCCCGCTTCGGACATGGGCCCGGATGAGCTGGAAGAGGCGTTTCTTGCCCTCGCCCGCCGGTTCGGCGCCCAATCCAGCGTGATCCGGGGGGACGATCTGCTCGCCCAGAACTTTCCGATGATCCATGCGGTCGGGCGCGCATCGGCCCGGGCGCCACGGCTTCTCGACATGCGCTGGGGGCATGAGGGGCCGATGGTGACGCTGGTTGGCAAGGGCGTCTGTTTCGACACGGGCGGGCTCGATATCAAGCCCTCCGCCTCGATGGGGCTGATGAAAAAGGACATGGGCGGTGCCGCGGCGGTTCTCGGGCTGGCGCAGATGATCATGGCGCTTGGCCTGCGGCTGCGACTGCGCGTCCTGATCCCCGCGGTCGAGAACGCGATCGCGGGCAATGCGATGCGCCCGCAGGACATCCTGACCTCGCGCAAGGGGCTGACGGTCGAGATCAACAACACCGATGCCGA
The DNA here is from genome assembly GCF_042681825.1 of Halodurantibacterium flavum. NCBI lineage: Bacteria > Pseudomonadati > Pseudomonadota > Alphaproteobacteria > Rhodobacterales > Paracoccaceae > Halodurantibacterium > Halodurantibacterium flavum. Next base: position 2,266 of record NZ_JBHUGH010000032.1, on the reverse strand, counting down.
GGGGCGGCTGGTTCTGGCCGATGCGCTCGCGCTGGCGGATGAGGAAGACCCGGATCTTCTGGTATCCATGGCGACGCTGACCGGCGCCGCCCGCGTCGCGCTGGGGCCGGATCTGGCGCCCTTCTACACCGATGACGACGACGTCGCGCAGGCCTTGGGCACGGCGGCAGCCCGGGTGCGCGACCCGGTCTGGCGGATGCCGTTCTGGACGCCCTATGAGACGATGATCGAGCCGGGGATCGCCGATCTCGACAATGCGCCGAAAGGCGGCTTTGCAGGGTCCATCACCGCCGCCCTGTTCCTGCGCCGCTTTGTCCGGAACCCGCGCTACACGCATTTCGACATCTATGGCTGGCAACCCTCCGACGCCCCGGCGCGTGCGCCCGGTGGGGTGGGACAGGGCGCGCGCGCCCTTCTGGAGATGCTGCCGAAGGTTGCCGGGCTTTGACAAACTCACAGCCCCCTGACCGCCGTCTGACCCCGTTCAGCGGCCACGTGGCCCATAGCAGTCTGCGGGGCAAAATCGACGCGCCGGTCTATGCGGATGGCATCTGGCACCGCATCACGCAGCCGGTCACCGACCTGCTTGCCCGCCCTGGCGGCCCCCGCGACCGTCAGGCCCTTTACGGAGAGCGGGCGCTGATCCTCGACCGGCGTGACGGCATGGCCTTTGGCCAGCTTGACCGGGACGGTTATTGCGGCTGGATCGCCGAGACAGCACTTGGCGCCGATGTGGCGGCGACCCATTGGGTGGCCGCCCCCGCAACCCATGCCTATCCCGGCCCCGACATCAAGCTGATCGAGCGTCTACCCCTGTCATTCGGCAGCCGTGTGCGCGTGGCCGCGGAACATCCCACGTTTCTTGAGACCGAAGACGGGCTCTTTATCCCCCGCCGGCACCTGAGAGAGGTCGGCGAGATCCTGAGCGATCCTGTCGCCGTCGCCGAGATGTTTCTGGGCACGCCCTATCTCTGGGGGGGCAACAGCCGGTCGGGCATCGACTGTTCCGGACTGGTGCAGGCGGCGCATCTGGCCTGCGGAATCCCGTGCCCCGGCGACAGCGATCTGCAGGAATCCGCGCTGGGGCGGAAACTGGATCTCGCCACCCCGCCACGGCGTGGGGATATCCTGTTCTGGAAAGGGCATGTCGCGCTGGTCGCGGATGAAGCCCGGATCATCCATGCCAATGGCCATGCCATGGCGACGTGTCATGAAGGGCTGGCCGAGGCGCTTGCCCGGATCACGGCGGCCGAGGGCACGGTACTCCGGACAATCCGCCGTCTGGCGGATTGATCCTAGGTCAGTCGATGCTGCGGATCAGCTTGCGTTCCAGCACGCGCAGCACCGTCCGCAGGTCATGGCCTCGCTTCAGGATATGCCCGTCCATACCCACCACCGAATACATCCCCTGCCGTGCGCGCAGCTTTGGATGCTTTTCGATCCGGTAGAGCGGGTTCTCGGCCGTCCTGCGAAAGATCGAAAAGACCGCCATGTCGCGCAGGCAGGAAATGCCATAGTCGCGCCACTCGCCCGCGGCCACCATCCGCCCGTAGAGCGCCAGGATCACCCCGAGCTCCTGCCGGTCAAAGCTCACCTGTTCAGGCGCGGCGGGCATCGGAACCGGGTGGGGCGTGAGGGGCGTCATACGACAAGCTTACGACGCCCCACAGACAAATCAAGCAGCAACAAATCAAGCCGCATCAGCTGCAGTAGACCCGCGTGATCCGTCCGGCTTCATCAGTGGCAAAGTTGATGCGGTTCGGGGCGAAATCCATCGTCACCATGTCGCCCGGGCCGATCACCCGGACCGGGCCGGCAAAGTTGATGCCCGTGATCACGCGCGCGTTCTGGCCGACAAGACCCTGATACCCCTCGGCCCCGCAGCTGTCCTGTGGTTCCGGCGTGACCGGTTCCTCCGGCAGAGGGGCGCAGGCGGCGGCCAGCACGACAAGTGGGGCAAGGATTGCAAAGGGGCGAAGCATCGTATTTCTCCTTTCGGCAGCACCACCGTGAGAGCGGCGCCCAGACTTGCCAAGTTTCTGCCAGCGATCACGATTGCTCAACCCCTGGCGCCGCGCCGCGGTTGCATCTGGGCGGCCTTTCGCCCAATCTCCCGCGCGAAACGAAAGCAGGAGACATGCGATGCGGACGCGAGCGGCGGTTGCGGTATCGGCTGGGCGGCCATTGGAGGTCATGGAGGTGAACCTTGAGGGTCCGCGTGCGGGCGAGGTTCTGGTGGAGATCAAGGCGACGGGGATCTGCCACA
>NZ_JBHUGH010000031.1:0-22288 GCF_042681825.1 Halodurantibacterium flavum | reverse complement strand
CATGATCCGCGGATATCATCAGGGCCCGCGGCCAACCGGCCGCACTACGAGGCCGGACATATGCAAGCACCCAACCGGATTCGACGCGCTTTGAGGAAAGACTTGACGAAGGGGGTGTCCACATATGTTTCGCGCTTGTAAAGGCGGGCTTGCCCGCCGACGGAAATCAGTCGGGCGCCGCCATTGCCTGACCGGAGCGTTTGTGGGCCGATCGCCCTCTCGGAAGGCCAAGGCGCGGTCCTCTGCTGATGACAGGATGCAGCCTATGCGCATGACAGGAATTGGAACGGCCCGATCACGGCCCCGACCGGCTATGCACTTGAAGCCATGAAGCGGCTGACGTCCTCGGGAGCGATTTGCACCCGGATCTCTGCCCGAACGGCATCCAGCCCGTGAGTTGCGAGATCTTCGTTGAAGTCCCCCATCATGGGCGAGAGCGTGATGGCCTCGATCCCCACCTCGTGCGCTCGGTCCACCAGGCTGTCACGAGCGCTGTCACCTGCCGGATCGTTGTCGCGGACGATATAGAGCCTGCGCAGGTGCGGTGGGAACAGGATGGCAGCGAGATGTCCGGCCGAGAGTGCGGAAACCATCGGCATGGTGGGCAGAGCCTGACGCAGCGACAGGATGGTTTCGATGCCTTCCCCTGCTGCCATGACATCCAGCGCATCACCGAAACGAACCGCATGTCCGAGCAGGTCTCCCATTGCCTTCCTCGGCGGATCGACAGGTGCCTTGCCGGAACCGTCCGGGGCCAGCCATGTGCGGTGTGCGCCGGTGATCCTGCCATCGAGGTCGGTGACGGCGGCGATCATCGCGGGCCATGTTTCGGTCGGGCCATCGTCCTCGGGCCGCCAGTAGCAGCTGGGGTGGAAGCGCAGATTTGCGGTCTGGCGTAAATCCGTAATGCCGCGTCCGCGTAAATACCCTTCTGCGGTACTGCCGATCAGCGGCTGCGTCATGCGCCAGAGGCGGCGTGCTGCCTCGGATGATCCCGATGGTGCTGGCGTTCGGGACTGACGAGATGGCGGCTGCGGTTCAGGATGCGGCAGGCTGAGGAAGCGCCGAGCTTCTTCGGCAACGTCTGCGAAGTCGATCAGACCGAGCGAGTCCCGGATCACGTCTAGCAGATCGCCATATTCCCCCGTGGCCGAGTCCTGCCATTTACCGGCAATGCCTTTCACGCTGTCGTGCAGCCGGACGAACATGGAGCGGCCAGCGGTGTTTCGGACATCGCCAACCTGCCAGTAATTGCCCTGTTTGCGACCATTTGACAGATAGTGACGGCACACCGCCTCGGCCTGTCGGCCGAGACGCTGCGCCAGTTCGGAAGCGTTGAGACGCGCCATTATGCGGCCTCCCGCTCACCGATGCGTTCAACAGGGAAGCGGTCAAGTAGTTTGCCGGTGATCTCCGGTCCCGTTGCATCGACGGGCACGAAGAAGCGCAGTTTCCACGAGATGATCTCGCTGAAGAGGCCATAGGCCCGCAGCCGGTCGCGCATTGCGTCAGTAAAGCGGGTCAGTTCGATCCGGTTGGCGCCCATGACCCGGACGCGGCGCAGTTGCAGCCCTTCGGCGAGATCAAGGATCGTGCGACCTTCGATCAGCGCGGCATAGGCGGCATCCGGTGTCAGGCTGCTGGTGACGCCACTGGTCGAGGCATTGACAGCCCATGCCGGCGATACCCGGCGACCGATGATGCGTTCGCCCTCGTCGGTCTGGAGGCGATAGACGCGGGAGGAGTCCTGCGGCAGGCGTTTCCAGATCGGCAGAAGCAACCCTGTCACCATATGCAGGATGCTGTCGGTGAACTCCGGCACCTCGGCCAGTTCCGCCTTCCAGGCCACGGTAAAGGCGGCGCGGTCGGCCTCAAGCCAATGGGTCTCGCCCATCGCCCGCACCGGAATGTTCATCGCCTCCATGGGCCGGATCAGCCGCACGCGCCGTTCGATCTCACCATCATCTAGCATGACGCTGGTGGTCGGGATCTGCACGGCGGCACGACCGGATCGCTCGTTGATGAGCAATCTTGCGCGTGGATCATCCAGTTCCGCCAGGGCTGCTTCGAGCGTGACCGGCTGATTGCGCTTGCGCTCGGTGAGCGTCAGGAGCAGGGTTTCAGCGCCGGTGCCCGGATGGGTGTGGATCACCTGCCGGTCCGTGGCGATGAAGCTTTCGGCCTTCAGCGTTTCCAGCCCCATGTCATAGGTGCCGGATGCAATCGCCCCGTCGATCCGCGCCTGCAGAAGCTGCTCGAAGGCTGCGAACAGGATGCCCTGCAATTCGATGGTCAGCGCCAGCAGACGGTTGAGGAAGGTGGTGATCGGCGGCAGTTCATCCTTGATGCCGGTCGAATCCATCAGCTTCAGGCCGGTGGCGGATTCAAACCTTTCGAGCGAGCATCCCTCGACCTTGCCCCGCACGATCAGCAGATAGAGCTGGCGCAGTGCATCGCGGGCATAGGCGGATTCCAGATTGTCCTCGGGACGGAACAGCCCCTGACCGCCGGTCTGACGCTGACCACGCGTGATTGCCCCCAGCGTATCGAGCCGCCGCGCGATAGTGCTGAGAAACCGCTTCTCCGCTTTCACGTCTGTTGCAATCGGTCGGAACAGCGGCGGCTGCGCCTGATTGGTACGGTTGGTGCGGCCCAGCCCCTGAATGGCGGCATCGGCCTTCCAGCCCGGTTCCAGCAGATAGTGCACGCGCAACCGCTGGTTTTTCGCCGAGAGTTCGGCGTGATAGCTGCGCCCCGTGCCACCGGCATCAGAGAAGACCAGAATGCGCTTCTGGTCATCCATGAAGGCTGACGTCTCGGCAAGGTTGGCAGAAGGCGCACGGTTCTCGACCGCAAGACGTGCCGATGCCCCGTCACCCTTGCGCACGATCCGGCGTGAACGGCCTGTGACCTCCGCCACCATACCCGTGCCAAAGCGCTGCACAATCTGGTCGAGCGCACCGGGGACAGGCGGAAGCGAACCGAGTTGCTCCAGCATTTCGTCGCGCCGCGCCACGGCTTCACGGCATTCCACCGGCTGACCATCGCGGAAGACGGGGCGTGACGACAGGTTGCCCTCGCCATCGCTGAACGGCTCATAGAGCTGCACCGGGAAGGAATGTTGCAAATACGAGCCGACGTACTCCCTGGGCGTGACATCGACGGAAATATCGTTCCATTCCTCGGTCGGGATTTCGGACAGCCGGCGTTCCATCAGGGCTTCGCCGGTCGAGACGATTTGGATGACGGCGGCATGGCCCGCCTCCAGATCGGCATCGATGGACCGGATCAGGGTCGGGGTTTTCATGGAGGTCAGCAGATGGCCGAAGAAGCGCTGCTTGGTGCTTTCAAATGCCGAACGGGCGGCCGATTTCGCCTGCCGGTTCAGCGTTCCTTCGCTGCCGGTGATGTTGGCGGCTTCCATGGCCGCGTCCAGGTTCCCATGAATGACAGCGAAGGCGGCAGCATATGAATCGTAGATGTGCCGCTGTTCGTCGGTGAGCTGATGCTCGATCAGTTCATATTCGACGCCATCGTAAGAGAGCGAGCGGGCGGTATAGAGGCCGAGAGATCGCAGATCGCGGGCCAGCACTTCCATGGCCGCAACGCCACCGGCCTCAATCGCCTCAACGAACTCGGCGCGGGTGGCAAACGGAAAGTCCTCCCCGCCCCAGAGGCCAAGGCGCTGCGCATAGGCGAGATTGTGGACTGTGGTGGCGCCGGTCGCCGAGACATAAACCACGCGGGCGTCGGGCAGCGCGTGCTGGAGCCGCAGGCCCGCACGTCCCTGCTGCGAGGCGGCGACATCACCGCGTTCGCCTTTTCCGCCACCGGCATTCTGCATGGAATGGCTCTCGTCGAATATAATGGCTCCATCGAAATCGGACCCCAACCATTCGACGATCTGCTTGACGCGCGAAACCTTCTCGCCCCGGTCGTCGAAGCGCAGCGTGGCATAGGTGGTAAAAAGGATGCCTTCCGACAGCGTGATCGGCTTGCCTTGCGGGAAGCGTGACAGCGGCGTGACAAGCAGCCGCTCCATGCCGAGCGCCGTCCAGTCGCGTTGCGCGTCCTCGATCAGCTTGTCGGATTTGGAGATCCAGATTGCCTTGCGGCGTCCGCGCAGCCAGTTGTCGAGAATGATGGCGGCCGATTGGCGGCCCTTGCCAGCACCGGTTCCGTCACCGAGCATGAAGCCCCGGCGGAAGCGGATCGATCCGGCACCATCCTCGGGTGCGGCGTTCACGTTGTCGAAATGCTCGTCCACGGTCCATGCGCCAGAGAGATGATCGGCATGGGCTTCACCGGCATAGATCACCGTCTCAAGTTGGGCGTCGGACAGACGCGCGCAGATGTCGGCGGGCAGCATGGGCCGGTAGGAAGGCTTGGGCGGTGCGACCGAAGCCATGGCGGCGGATTGCACCAGCTTGGTCGGATGCGGCTGTGCGCCAGGGATGCCCAGCGATTGCAGCGCATATTCCTCATAGATCGCGTCGGACAGGCGAGCACCTTCCGGTGGCGTCCAGTCCACGGTCTCATAGGCGAGTTCGACGCCATCAGGATCATTGGCCGGAGCAGCGACAGATCGCGTAGCCGCCGAGCGAGCGAGATAGCCCCGCACGGTCTTCGGCGCGGTGGCCGAAGCGGAAACCACGATCTTCGGCAATGACACTGGCATGCGCGGCGGAACCTGCGCCTCGATCCAGCCGATCAGCGTGGCAACATCAGGCGCGATCCCCGGTGAGGCCGGAAAACTGGTCGGGTCGTCGGCGGGCAGCTTGTCGATCACGGTCAGTCGCGTGTCGATCGTGGTGCCGTGCTTTGCATAGACCGCGCCATCGACGGCGGCGCTAAACACCACACGGCCGCGCGCCTGCAAGCGGATGAAAGCCTCCCGCCATGCCGGAGCTTCGGGGCCAAAGCCAGCGCCGGTGATCGTCACCAGCCGGCCGCCAGGAGCAAGGCGGGCCAGCGCCGAGGCAACATGGCGATAGGCCGCATCAGCGACACGCCCGTTGACATTGGCCATGACCGAGAATGGCGGGTTCATCAGCACTACGGACGGGACGGCATCTGGAGCCAGATGATCGTCGATCTGGGCGGCGTCGAACCGGGTGACGGCAAAGGCCGGAAAGAGCTGAGCAAGAAGATCGGCGCGGGTCTCGGCGAGTTCGTTGAGGATCAGCGAACTGCCGACGGTCTGCGCCAGGATCGCCAGAAGCCCGGTGCCCGCCGATGGCTCCAGCACCTTGTCATCAGGCGAAATCGCAGCGGCCGTCAGGGCGGCAAGGCCCAGCGGAACCGGCGTCGAAAACTGCTGGAAGGTCTGGCTTTCCTCGGAACGCCGGGTCTGCGTGGGCAACAGCCCCGCGACCTTTGCCAGCACGGAAATCCGTGCAGCCGGAGACGCGGCTTTACGGAAAAGCGCCTTTCCGTATTTGCGCAGGAAGAGAACTGTGGCGACCTCGCACGCCTCATAAGCCATCTTCCAGTCCCAGACGCCGGTAGCATCGGACGCGCCGAAGGCCGTTTCCGTCGCGCCGCGCAAGGTGGCGGCATCGATGCGCTGACCGCGTTCGAGATAGGGGAGCAGAAGGTTGGCCGCAGCCAGGATCGCGGGCGCAGCCGCCAGCGGCGTGACCGGATCGGCCACGGGGAAAACCATGTTCATGTCGGAAACCTCAGGAGAGCGGGAAGGGCAAGCCCAGGCAGCGCTCTCTCTCGACCGCCCGGACTCAACCCCTTCCGGCCCGCCTCTGACTCTCAATGCGCAGCATGAAAAAAGCGCCCCGACCGGACGGCGGGGCGCTTGTCAGTGTCTTCCCGGGATCATCCGAAGCAGCGACCGGCTTCGGTAAAGGTGTATTCATTGGCGGCGATGGTTTCATCGACCATTTCGTCCGAGGACAGATAATCATATTCGCGTTCAAGCTGGCGGTAGAGCCATCGAGCCAGATCGCGCAGCGCCTCGATGATCGTCTCCTCGGCATCCTCAGTCATGTCCTGCCAGGTCGGGCTGTCGCGCTCGACCGAGATCGACATGCAGTATTCGTGATAATAATGGCCGCGATGACTGGCATCGGCGCGAAGCTGATAGAAGTTGCGGCGCTGGATCGCCTGAAGGGCATCGGCGATGCGATGTAGTTCGGTGTGCTGCGGGGCGTGCTCCCGGATATGGCGCGGCGCCTGTTTGCGGTAGGAATAGAAGGATTCGAAGCAGGCACCGTCCCCTTGTGACCAGAAGCCCCGGAACCAGATGCAGGGGTCTTGCCGTGTGCCGCCGCCCGCCAACCGGACGGTGCGGGTCTTGAGGTTCAGCCCGAGGATTTCCGCGATGCGCTGGAAATCCTCATAGACGGCATCGTACCAGTCATAGTCGAAGCCGCCCTCACGATACCAGGCACGGGCCTTGTCCTTCGCCGCATCGGACAATTCGCCCAAGCGATAGACGGTGGTTTCGATGATCTCAGGCATAGGGATCTCTCGCTTCGAGAACCGAGGAAAGCCAACCATTGGTGTCGATCCAGTCCACCGTCTCGCCGGTGGCGAGATCGAGGACATGCGCGCCGCCACCAAATCCGTCGATTCGCGGTTTTGAGCAGCTGTTTGCGTATTGAAGGCCCCATAGGCCCGTCAGGCGGAACTCGGTAGCGCAGCGTTTGACGAACTGGATGACATGCTCGGGATCGCCGGTGACATCATCGCGCATCCAGAGTTGCGTGCCGCCATGTTCTGGCTGGATGGAGAGCAGAAAGCCGTCCGAAGGCGGGTCTTCGGCGGCATTGTCATCCGCCAGAGCGTTGTAGAGCTCAAGCGCGCGGGCGGCGTTTTCGGGGGTGCCTACGTCGAGAAGGCAGGAAAAATGCGTGTAATAGTCGGCCATGACGATCTCCGGACATGACATGGCCCGGCGTATGGCCAAGCCGAATGGGATGGAATGGTTGAAGTTCAGGCGGCCTGCGGCAGGCGGAGCAGATCAGCCGCGGCATCGCGCCAGAAGGGATCGACCAGCCGGGTTTCCAGCGCAGCGGCACGGTAACGCAGCCGTCTCGCATCAACGGGGTCTGAGGCCCGGAATGCCATACCGCGCAACCGGCTGGCCTCGGTCACGATCCTGCGTGCCTCGGCATCGGATGCGACCGGCTGTTGCCAGAGGATAATGCCGACGCGGATTTCGCCGGCGAGGACCAGACGCTGATCTTGGTCCTGAATGAGCATGATGCGCGGCTGAAAATACGGGAGGCTGTCCGGCCCCGTGCAAATATCACCGCGCGCCACGCGCAAGGCTGCGGCCTGGATGGCCTCTTCCGGTGACGGGCATTCCCCAAGCGGGATCACACGGTCAAAGCTGTTTGCCGCATCACTGGCGTCATAGCTTGCCACGCCGAGGCACGAGATGCGCAGCGGCAGTTTTTGCGACCGATAAACCGCGGGCAGCACATCGGCAGCCAGAATCTGGCCGATGGAACGAAAGGTTTCGCAACGGGCAAAGGTCATCGGGATCACTCCATGACGGGCGCCGGTGAGCCTCTCTCTCCGACCCTCAACCCGTCACGGCCGAACGGCCCGCACTCTTCCTCTCTGACCGGGCTTGTTCCCGGTTCCGCTGCCGGCGATGGGCGACCATCGCAAGGCTGAAGGCCCGAAGCGCGGGCTGCCGCGCTCGGGCCGTCGGGGGTGAGGCGCTTTCGCGCCTTACTCCCACGGGTCCAGCTCCAGCTTCACCATGTCGTCGTCGCCGTCGAACTCGGCGGCGGGGCAAGCGGCGTGGGTGCCGTCTCCGGCCTGGAACACAACGATCGAAACCATCAGCGTGGCGGCAAGGCTGGCGGCGAAGGCGGTGGCATCTGCATAGGACATGGGTTCCGGCTCCTGTCTTTGGAGGCGGGGGACCATCCCCCGCGCGACAGGCGCCCGAAGTGTCTGACCGGATCTGCAATCACCCGAGGGCGTTCGGACTTTTTCCGAATCCCCGAGGGCGGCACGCACGCGTAAGCCGACCCCTTTGGGGTTGAATGTCAAAGAGACGGATCGGACCAAGGTTTGCGAATGGAAGCGGGGGTGGTTTTTCGCATCTGACAGGATGCCGGATACCCGTCGCAGATGCTCTGCCGCGCCAGCCTTGCCATCATGCTGGCATCAGGATCGTGTTCCCATCGGGCCACAGATGGCTGCCGCTTGTCCTGATGGGGACGGCGGATTGCATGGTGAAGCCGGATTGGCTCCGTCCGCTGCAGACCTCCCATCCTCACGGCCCGACACCCTGCGATCGGGACTTCAGCTCCAAAGCCCATCGGCAATTTCTCGGGCGATCATCGCGCGCGCCTTCATTATCAAATCATCGCCCGAGGTATCGATATGACCGAAGAAACGGGCACGAGCACCATGAGCGGCCCACTCGGCGTAGCGGCAATACTCACGGGCATCGAGCCGGAACACCCGCATGTCTTCGGCCCAATGGGGCTTTGGTTCCACGACGACGGTGATGCCGTCGCGGGTTTCCTCCCAGGGCAGCGTGCGCTCCATCGGACGGTTTTCCCGATCCTGGGCAAAGATTTCGTCAATGTCGATGCTGGCAGACATGGAAAGTCTCCAAAGAAAAAGCCCGATCACAAGGACCGGGCGAGTTGCGGAAACGGAGGGTGATAAACGGGGCGACCGAAGCCGCCCCGCATGAGTGCTATTCAGCAGCGACCATATGCTGTTCTTCCTCATCGTCAGCCGGGTCGTCCTCGCCATCGCCGGAGAGGAAATCGGGCAGATCGTCGGCTTCAGCCGCAGCGCCCGATACCTGATCAAGTTCGATACCGTCATCCACCATGCGCAGCGGCTCGGGCAGCCAGCCGGTATCCGCAAGCAGCCGTTCGGCTTCCTTGGCCATGTCGCCCTTCTTGAGGTGCCCGATCAGATCGGCAGCCCGGTCTCCGGCCCCTTCGCGCACGGCTTCGAGGATACGCGGCTTGGTCACGCGACCGAGATAATTGCCAACCGTCGGCTGCCAGCCCACGGCCACCATGTCGAGGCCGGTCGAGCGGGCCAGCCGGTCAGCCTGCGACAGGCGGATGTCCAGCCCGTGCTGGCTGACGCCCGTGCCGCTGTAAGGGTTGGGCTTTTCATAGAGCGCGTTGACACCGAAGCTGACGCAATGGGCGAGCAACTCCATGCGCGAACCATCATCCAGATCGCTCAGCCAATCCCAGAGGGCGGCATCGTCTGCCGGGACATGATCGCCCCAGCGTTCGTGCCGATCTGAAATGGATTTGGCCGAGGCGCTGTCGCGCAGATCCTCCGCTTGTGCGGGCAGATGAACCTCCCGGACCTGTGCTTCGAGGCAACCCTTGCCGGAATGCGGCATGAAGCAATCCATGACCAGCCGGTGGAGCAGTGCCGTCATGGCGACTTGCGGGTTCACGGCCACCGCATCCCGCAGCGCCAGCGTGCGATGCGCGGTCAACTCGCTCACCAGACGATCCGGCAGCGGCTTGATGGTGTCTGCCTCGTCTTCCTCCTCCGTTTCGACCGGCTGGCCGCCCAGCGTGATAACCGCACGCATGTGGCTTGCCTCCGGTTCTGCCCGCTGGATTACCTCGCCGGTTTCCGGGTCAACGATCTCAGCCTCCGGTTCCGCAGGCGTTTCGTCCTCGGCGCGAACATAGCCGCGTTCGATCAGCAATGCGCCATCGGCGTCGATGCTGATGAAGACACCCGCCATGCCGATCTGTTCCGGGTCGAAGGTCATCGGACGGCGCTCGAAGGCTTCCAGCGCCTGTTCGATCTCACCCAGGCGGGCGTCGATCTCGTCAGGCAATTCGTCAGCCTCGCCATATTCTGCTTCAAGCCGGTCATATTCGTCGCGCAATGCCTCGCGGGTAGCGCGTTCCTCGTCACTCAGATCGACCGTGGCACCGACAATCTGGCGAAGGCCATGATCGTGACCATAAGGAAACGTGATGGCGACCTCGATCCACTTCCAGCCCTCGGCGGCGATGGCTTCGGCCTCGGTCTTCAGCTTTTCGCCCACGAGCCGGTCGAGCAGCACCGGATCTTGAAGCCAGCCACCATCGTCCTGCTGGAAGAGATCGCGCAGCACGCAACCGCCAGCTTCCTCATAGGCGGCAATTCCGACAAACACTGCCCGCTTGTCGACGGCGCGGACCGTGGTTTCGGTCAGCAGGCGCCGGATGTGGTAGGGTTCTTTCTGCCAGCCATCCTTGATCGCGTCCCAGACCTGCTCCTGCCGGGCATGGTCAGAACTGACGCTGAAGGCCATGAGTTGCTCCAGCGTCATGCCGTCCTCGGCATAGATGTCGAGCAATGTCGGTGAGACCGAAACCAGACGCAGGCGCTGCTTCACCACCTTGGCATCCACGAAGAAGGCGGCCGCAATCGCCTCTTCGGTCATGCCCTTCTCGCGCATGGCCTGGAAGGCGCGAAACTGATCGAGCGGATGCAGCGGTGCACGCTCGATATTTTCGGCGAGCGAAACCTCATCGATCAGCACATCGGCGTTGGCCTCCGACACGACGCAGGGGACCGGCGCGACCTTGGCGAGGCGCTTCTGCTTGACCAGCAGTTCCAGCGCCCGGAAGCGGCGACCGCCGGCGGGCACCTCGAACATGCCGGTTTCCTTGCCTTCGGCATCCACCACCGGGCGAACATGCAGGGACTGGATCAGGCCGCGACGGGCGATGGACTCGGCCAGCTCCTCGACCGAGATCCCGGCCTTGACGCGCCGGACGTTGGACTGGCTGAGAACCAGCTTGTTGAAGGGAATGTCGCGCGAGGACGACAAGGTGATTTTCTGAACGGCAGTGGCCATGTCAGTTACTCCATGACGGACGCCGGTGAGCCTCTCTCTCCGGCTATCAGCCCGTCACGAAGCGAAGCGCCGCACTCTTCCTCTGAAGAGAGCGACGCCAGCCGCAGAACCTGAAACCCGGAAATCAGGCACTCCGGTTTTCTGTATCGGCGGATGTACGGGAAAAGCTTCCGCCAACGCGGCAGAGCAGACGCTCGGCGGCGCGGATGCTGCCGGTTTCGCGGGCGGCCTCGGCCCAGACCGAGATCGGGAAATCGCCGGTGAACAGCAGATCGCGCTCGATGCCCATGCCGAAGGGCAGCCGGACTGACCGCATCTCGCTCAGGCTCCACGAACCCAGTTCGGGATAGCCGAGATCGGCCAGGCCGAACATGATGTCGCCATCGTCATCCAGTTCGGTGGCGAGCCAGACGCCTTCACCGAGGGGGTTGAAGAACTTCACGACCGGGATGTGATCCTGATCGCGCTGGCGACCATTCGCCAGCAGACGGTCGCGCTGTGTGCCGGTCGGAAGGATCATGCCGCAACCCTCCGGTCGGTTACGCTGGCATCCGGCTCCACGGTGTCCTCGGTCGGCAGATGCGACAGCAGCCAGTCCGCCGCCTTGCTGGCCTGCGAGGCCGCGCGGACAATGGCGCGGGAATCCTCGCGCATGACCTCCAGCCACGACCCAATGTAATCAGCATGGCGGACGGTCGGCACGATCCCGAGCGCGGCGCAGCTGAAAGCCGCGGTCTGTTCGGCAATCATTTCCTCGAAGGCGTATTTCTTCGAGCCGAACGAGCCGGTCAGATCGCGGTTGAGACGGCTGTGATGGCCGCTGGCGTGCCCCAACTCGTGGAGGGCCGTCCTGTGCCAGTTGATCGGCTCGAAATAGGCTTGCGGAGGCGGCACCTGCACATAGTCGAGGGACGGCATATAGAAGGTGCGATTGCCGCCGATACGAAAATCGATGCCGGTGGCCCGGATCAGCGCCTCGACCCGAGGTTCGATCAGCCCCGGCGGCGGTGGCGGCGCGACTGCCGTGATGTCATCAGGCAGGCCCTCGCATTGCGCGGCGTTAAAGACCGTGAACCGCTTCAGGAACGGGATGGCATGCGCATCCTCACCCGTTTCGCGGGCACGGCGTTTTTCGTCCTCGGGGGTGAAACGGTCGGCATAAACGACAGTAGTGCCACGTTCGCCCTTCCTGACATTACCGCCAAGTGAAAGCGCCTGGCGGAAAGTCAGCCAAGACTGACCGGGAAAGCCGTGCTGGATGACAGCCCCCCAGAGGATGAGAATATTGACGCCCGAATAGGACCGGCCGGTTGAAGCATTTCTCGGCAGGCCCAGCGGGGCGGTATCGGGCGACGCACCCCAGGGCTGGACCCAGGGGAGCCAACCTTGCTCCAACTCGGCGATGATCTTGTTGGTGATGTCGTCGTAAAGGTTGCTGCGTCCGCCACCTTCCGCGGGGCTGCGATCGTGTCTGGCCATCGGGATGATCTCCGCGACGGGCGCCGGAAGCCTCTCCTCCAGCCCTTAACCCGTCACGGAAAATCCGTCCGCACTCTCACTCTGAAGGGGGCGTTGCGGGGATCTCCCCGCAGAAGGGGTAGGCAGAGACCAAGGCTCGGCCGCAGGGGAAGGCTTCCCCCTATCCGGACTTCCTTGAAAACTGTCAGAAACTTGCGTATATTTCCGACAGGAGAAAGACGATGACACGGCTGACCGAACAAATTCTGGCCCATGCGACGGGACTGCCCGAAGGCGTCCCCGTGTCCGCCAAGGGCCTGCTCCACCTTGGAAACCGGGCGGCCGTGGATCAGGCATTGTCGCGTCTGTCTGAGCGCGGGCAGCTCATCCGCGCCGGTCGTGGCGTCTATCTGCGCCCCATCACCAGTCGGTTTGGCACGCGCGCACCGTCGGTCGAGCAGGCTGTCGAGGCCCTCGCGACCCAAAAGGGGGAGATCATCGTCTCGAACGGCGCCGCCGCGGCGAACGCGCTTGGCTTGACGACGCAGGTGCCCGTCCGCTCGGTCTATCTGACTTCCGGACGCAGCCGAAAGATGCACCTCGGCAAGCAGGTCGTCGAATTGCGGCACGCGCCGCGCTGGCAACTGGCCCTGGCCAACCGCCCCGCAGGGGAGGCCGTGCGGGCGCTGGCTTGGCTCGGCCCCGAAAGGGCGGAGGCCGCGCTCACGACATTGAAACGGAAGATGCCGCCCGGCGTGTTCGGCGAACTGGTCGCCGCCGCGCCGCAGTTTCCGACATGGCTCGCACAGAGCGTCGGAAAGGCGGCCTATGGCTGACGTCTTTCTTCAGCTTTCGGCCGGGGATCGGCGTGATGCACTGGGCGTCGCTGCCGACCGTTCGGGTCGCCCCACCCATCTTCTCGAAAAGGATGTGTGGGTGGTGTGGGCGCTGGCGACCCTCTACGCGGCACCGCTCGGCGAGCATCTGGTGTTCAAGGGCGGCACGTCGCTGTCGAAAGCCTATCAGGTCATTCGCCGGTTTTCGGAGGATGTGGATCTGACCTACGACATTCGGGCGATTGCGCCCGATCTGGTTGGGGACAATGGCGAGGGTCTGCCGAAGACACGAAGCGAGGAAAAGCGCTGGTCCAGCGAGGTCCGTCGGCGGTTACCGGCATGGGTCGCGGAAACCGTGCAGCCTGTGATCGAGACCGCACTGGCCGCCGAAGGTCTGGCGGCGGCCGTCCGCGTCGAGGATGAGAAGCTCCGCGATGCGCTTCAGGTGGCAGAGCCCCATCGGGAAGACATGGCCGTATTCGTAGAGCACCGCCCGCAGCGCGTTCACCAACTCCGTACGCTGGTGGACAAGCCGCTCACGGCCGCGGAACAGCACCGTCTTGGCCTGCTGATCCACCGTCTTCGGGGCCACGAACCGCATCTCGGGCTGCCGCGCAGCGATCACGATCGCCTCGGCGTCGGCCGCATCGTTCTTCTGCCGCTTCACGAAGGGCCGCACATACTGCGGCGCAATCAGCCGGGCTTCGTGACCGAGCGCTTCCATCTCCCGGGCCCAGTAGCTTGCGCTGCCACAGGCCTCGAACACCACCAGAGCGGCGGGCTGTGCCGCCATGAAGACCCGGAACTGCTCGCGCGTCAGCTTCTTGCGGAACTTCACCGCCCCCGTCATCGCCGCCCCGTGGAGCTGGAAAACACGCTTTGCCAGATCCACCCCGATCATTGTATCTTTCATCTCGCCGTCCTCTCCGCTTGCGTGGATTTCAACACCACGACCTTGGCACATTGCGATGCCGTCTGGGGAGGGCGGCAACCATCCCATCTTCATCGACTATGAGGCGACCGCAGCCGGGTCCGGCTATGTGGCTCCAAGCGTCATGCTGGAGTTCGGCGCGCGCTCGACGGGCGAACCCGCGAGCTTGCGCGACGTCGTCTGCGACGCGGCCGGCCTGATCGAGGGGCTGCTCTTCCCGACGGCGCGGCCGCGCGTCATGCACGCGGAGCGGACGTTCTGGGAGAAGGCGACCGCCATCCACGTCTTCTGCCTCCAGGAGCGGCTGCGCGGCGACCGCTTCGCGCGACATTGGCACGATGTTGTCCGACTGGACGAAGCCGGCTTCGCGGAAGCCGCTTTTGCCGATCGCGACCTGGCCAACGCTGTCGCTCGGCACAAGTCGATGTTCTTCGCAGAGAAGGCCGCCGACCGCACGCCGATCGACTATGCAGCGGCTGTCAGCGGCGGCTTGCAACTCGTGCCGGTCGGCGATGGCGCGAAGGCGTTGGAGGATGACTATGCCCGCATGGTTGAGGATGGACTGCTCTTCGACGACGAGGAGCCGTTCGAAGCGCTCATGGCGCAGTGCGCTGATATAGCCGCGCGCGCGAACAGAGCAGCCAAGTAAGAAACTGGGAGGACCGGGGGTATATGAGCGAAGTCGAAGAAGAGCGAAAATTCCAGTTTCTGCGGGACGGCGATGCCGAGCCATCTGAACTGGACTGGAACAAGGGGATCGAGAGCGCCCGCAAGGCGATTTCCGAGGCCATGAACGCCAAGAACATCGCATTTCTGCTCGGCGCCGGATGTTCTTCCCTGATGAAGGACAAAAAGGAACTCGGCATTGCGACCATGGCGCCGCTGGCCAAGGAGTTTTGCGGCGAAACCATCGAGGCACGCGCGGCGGGATTCTACAGCGATCCGCCAACAGCCGGCGCTGTACCGGCACCGTGGCGGCTGACCAAAGACGAACTCGACTATCTCGACGCGCTCGGGGTCGACCTGGCGAAGGATTACAGCCGTAACCTGGAACGCTTGATGGAGGTGCTGTTCGCGCAACGGTTCGTGCTGCGCCAGAGCGAGAATCCCGATCTTCACCCCTATCGCGCTGTTCTCGACGGCATCATCAAGAAGGTCCAGGACTTCCTATGGACCCGTGTCACCCAAGGGGCCTTCGCCACAGAGGGCGACACGACCGTGCGCGACCTCTACGAGCGTTTCTACAAGAAACTGGTCCTACGCGATCGGTCCTTGCCCCGGCCCTGGGTGTTCACGACCAACTACGATCATTTCAGCGAATTGGCGATGGATCGCCTGGGCATTCCCTATGCCAACGGTTTTTCTGGCGTCGTAGAACGCCGCTTCAACCCGGCGATCTTCCGCTATGCTCTGGCCGAGCAGCTCGACGTCGCCAGCCGCAAATGGACCGCCGTCGACGCCTTCGTCTATCTCTGCAAATTGCATGGTTCGGTCACTTGGACCGAGGACGATCATGGCCTGTTCCCGATCAAGGAGGTCTGGCCGCCGGAATCCTCAAACCAGATGCTGATCTATCCGACGCCGGCGAAGCAGAACTCTTCGCTCGGCTCGCCCTACGCAGACCTGTTCCGGGAATTTCAGTCCCGGATCGTGCGCGAGCAGAGCGTTCTCATCACGGCCGGCTACGCCTTCGGCGACGAGCACCTGAACAACATCATCTATCAGGCTCTGACGATCCCGACCTTCCGCTTGGTGATCTTTGCGGCGCCCGACACGGAGGGAGAGATCGCCAAGCTGCGGGCGCTGCGCGATCCGCGCATTTGGATCATTGGAGGCAATGGCCCTGCCGACGGGACGAGGGCGCACTACTTCGACATGATCGTCGAGCATTTCATGCCCCAGCGCCCCAGCGACAGGATTGATGATGCCGTCCGCAAGGTGTTGTCGGAGCTGGCGCCGAAAAGGGGCGACGAGACGAAGGATGGCGAAGCATGAGCCACGACGATCGCAAGCGGGCGATCGGCAAGGTGGTCTCGGTTGCGGCCGACCGCTTTGTCGTCGAGATGCACGTCGGCACCGATAACTTCACGGTCGTCGGCTTCGACGACGTGCATTATGTGGCGCGACTGGGATCATTCCTGATGATTCCGTCGCAGTCGGAATATGTCGTGGTCGAGGTTGTCGGCCTGCGTGAGCGCGATGCGAGCACGCCTTCCGAGCGGGGCGATTTCGACCGGGCCGGCTCCTCGAAATATCTGGACGTGGTGCCCGTCGGCATGTTGCCGATGCGCGGCGGCGCGTTCCGCTTCGGTGTGTCGGTTTTCCCGTCTCTGTATGCGGACGCACTGTATGCGCTGGATGGCGAGCTCGATCGCATCTTTGAGACCGAGGCCGCCGTCGAGCCGTCAGTCGGCCCGGATGGCGGCGCCTGCCAACCCGAAGGGGCCACGCGCTATCGGGTTCTACCGATCGGCAAGTCGGTGGTGTTCGAGGACTACGACGTCAAAGTTCGTCTGAACGAGTTCTTCGGCGGTCATGTCGCCGTCCTAGGCAATACCGGCAGCGGTAAATCCTGCACGGTCGCCTCGGTCTTGCAGTCCCTTTTTTGCAAGCCGAAGGAGCATCACGCCCGCGGCGCGACCTTCATCGTCTTCGACGTCAACGGCGAGTATCACGCCGCTCTGAGCGCTTCCGCGAAGGAGGGAGCGATCGGAGTCGAGCGTGTCGTCCTCGACGGTACGGCAGCGGGCTTCCGCTTGCCGCACTGGTTTCTGGAACTGGCGGAATGGGAGCTGTTGCTGCAAGCCAGCGAGCGCACCCAGGTGCCCATCCTGCGCATGGCGCTCGGGCTCTCGACCTTGTTCTCAAATGCGGGGGCCGCAGAACTCAACAGCGTCCGCAATCACATCCTCGCCAAGTGCATCACCCAGATCATGCGCGACGACTCATCGAGCCCGTCCAAGCATGATCGGATCATTGGCATCCTCCAGCGCTTCAGCACGAACGAGATCAACGCGGCAAAAATCCGGCCATATATTGCGATCAACTTTGGCCAAATGGCCAACCCTGCGGATCTGGATGCTTATCTGGTTGGCCCGAACGGTTTCGAGTTGGAGGATTTGAAGCTTCCAGCCTATCAAAACCTGCCATTCGACTTTGCGGCACTCGGCGATGCGATAGACCTCGCCATCCTGTATGCGGAGGCGCACGGTAATCGGCAAATCCGAGACTACTGCTCCCAAATGGTGACGCGCTTCCAGGCACTGGAAGATCGCCCTGAGTATGACTTCCTCCGGCATGAGGCGGGCGGCGCGGCCGCCGACAATGGAGAGCTGGAGTTTCTCACTCGGCTGGTCGGCCTGACCGGCAAGGGAACCGGCCACACCAAGGCCAATCAGATCATCATCATCGACATGAATGACGTCGAGGACGAGGTGGTCGAACTGGTCAGCGCCGTGATCGCGCGGATGCTGTTTCGCCTGCTCCGGCGCGCCGATCCGCGCAATCGCTTTCCGATCCATCTTCTGCTGGAAGAAGCGCACCGCTACATCTCGGCGACGCCATCCCGCTATGCAGTGGACGCGACCAAGATATTCGAGCGCATCGCCAAGGAAGGACGCAAATACGGCATGTTCGTGCTCTTGGCATCACAACGCCCGAGTGAGCTGTCCAAGACGGTTCTCAGCCAGTGCTCCAATTTCCTGGTTCACCGCATCCAGAACCCCGACGATCTTTCTCAGATTCGGCAGATGACGCCGTTCATCTCAGATTCGGTCCTGAAACGGTTACCGTCATTGCCTCGGCAGCACGCGCTGGTGTTCGGAACCTCGGTCAATCTCCCGACGACATTCAAGGTGCGGGAGGCATCACCGCGGCCGCGCAGCGACGATACCGCCGTGGTCGATTTGTGGTTCCACGAAGAAGGTCGAGCCGCCGGCATTCGACTCGCTCCGGTCGATACCGCTGGAGGGGAGCCGATGGCAGTAAACGAAGCGTCAGACGATGACATCTTCTGACCATCTGGAGACCCTGGCGCAGACGCTGGAGGCCACGGGAGACTACCGCGTCGTCCGGCGTCTCAAGCCGCGCCCTCGCATCGTTCCTCCGCTAGGCACGCCGCTGCGCCTTGGCCTGGTGGTCGATGTGGAGACCACGGGGCTCGACCATCAGTGCGACGAGATCATCGAACTCGCCATGACACCATTCAACTATGGCTTGGATGGCACCATTTTCAGCGTGGGTGACAGCTTCCAAGGGCTGCGTCAGCCGAGCGAGCCTATCGCCCCGGAAATCACCGCGATCACGGGCATCACCAACGAGATGGTGGCCGGCCAGATTATTGATCCCGCAGCGGTAGCCACATTCGCAGCGCCGGCTTCGCTCGTCATCGCGCACAACGCGGCATTCGACCGCCGCTTCCTTGAACGATTCAGCGACGTGTTCTCGACGAAGCCGTGGGCATGCTCGCTCAGCCAGATCGATTGGGCAGCGGAGGGGTTCGAGGGCACGAAACTCGCCTATCTCGCTCAGGCCGCCGGCTTCTTCTACGACCGCCACCGCGCGATGTACGACTGTCTTGCTACGGTCGAATTGCTGGCAATGTGGCTGCCCCGATCTGGCGCTACAGGTCTCAGCCGTCTCCTGGACGGCGCTCGTGCCGTTTCTTGGCGAATCTGGGCGGAGAACGCACCCTTTGACCTCAAGAATGTCCTCAAAGCCCGGGGATACCGCTGGAACGGCGATCCCGGCCCGCAGCCGCGCGCATGGTATATTGACGTTCCCGAGGCTCAGCTCGAGGCCGAGCTACGGTTCTTGAGAACGGAAATCTATCGGTATGAGGTCGATCCCCCGGTTCGGCGGATCGATGCCTATGATCGGTTTTCAGACCGGATCTGAGTACCGTCGAAGGCCGGGCTATTGCATGCCCTCCGGCGCTTGCCGACACTTCTTGGCAAGCGTAACGCAGACGAACCTGTCCCGTTTCGTCATGTCGGCGCGCTTTTCCACTATGTGGTGCCTAGCGGTTATGGTTCTTGCAGCTGGCATCCTGCAACGCGTGGTTCTGGAGGCGGAAGCGGATTTCCTTCGAGATCCTCGCCTTGCCGGTCACCGTCTTGAATGTCCGGCGCAGGTCCTTGCCTCAAATTTAGCAAGGAAGACGTCCACGAAACATCGGGCCATTCACCTTCCAGCCTCACGGAGCGACACAGCAATATCGCTGATCGAGCGAAACAGGACCAGTCCATCATCTCTGGCAGGCTCAAATCCTCGGCGCTGCCAGAATTCGGCAGCCTCCCCGTCGACGGCGTTGACCATCAATGCCCGCCCACCGATCAGCGATGCGGCCTGAACACAGCGTTGGAGGGCCTGCTTCACAAGGCCAGTTCCGATGCCCAACCCGGCCGAGCCGATATCGGTCGCGAGCTGGCCAAGCAGCATGCAGGGAATTGGATTAGGCGGCTGCCCCGTCCGGATGGAGCGCGGTAGCACCGATGGCACAACGGCTGTTGGTGCAAGGCCGTAATATCCCACCACACGCCCTGCCTCATGCACGACGAGAACGGCGGTAAAACCCTTCTGCTGATTGGAGAGCGCGCGGGTTTTCAGCCAGTGGTCGAGCGTCGGCTTGCCACAGGAAAACTGAGAAACATCGTGGGCAGCGGAAAGCGGCTCGGGTCCTGAAAGCAGCAAGGGATTACCGCTTCGCCGCGTAGCCGGGCTCCCACGGCGCAGGCCGCTTCAGCACTTCAACCATCTCCGGAACAGGAGCGGCCGGGCGCGACAGCACATCCATGAACTGGGCAAAGCCTTCCGGGCTCATCCGTATCAGGCCCTGCTCCATGACGACCTCCTCGGCCGCGCGCACAGCGGCGTCGCGCACGAAATCGGTGCGCGAACGGCCGCGCAGGCTGGCGGCACGATCGATCATGGCAACATCGGCCTCGGGCAGACGCATTGAGATCGGATATTCCTTGCGTTCGGCAGTGTTGGCCATGGCGATTCTCCTTGGTCGGAAGATGGCATCTTGTATCTCTAAATACAATACGATAAGGTCACATCCACTAGCAAGAGCTTCCGACGGGGTAGTATCGAGGCGAAAGATGACGGCGACAGCGATCGATTCCGACAGGTCATTTCACTATGCCACGGCTCGCCAGACTACGCCGCCGTACGCCATGACGCGCGTCGGCATACTGATCGCCGCCAAATATTCGCCCGTAAATTCCATTGCTTATGCCGAGCATGGGACAAATGCTGTCAGTTATGACCTTGCGAGCCCCACAAAACACAGCAAAGATGGCAGGAGCCGAGCGCGAAGCCCTGCTCGAATTTTTGCTGCTGGACGAGCCGGAGTTGACGTTTACGCCGCGCGGCAATCCCGACCCTCGCCTTCTGCGTCTGGTCGGCCTCCTGGCAAAGCAGGCGGCACGAGAATGCTTTGCAGAGGAAGTGACGTTGTCCAGGCAAAGGAGGAAGCGTACTTCCTGATGCGGATGGGAGCCATGCTTTGAAAGTCGCGATCTACGCCCGTTATTCTTCCGACAATCAACGCGACGCATCCATCGCCGACCAACTTCGCATGTGCCGCCTCCACGCCGAAAAGCAAGGCTGGCACGTCGTCGAAGAATATACCGACCACGCAATCTCTGGCGCTTCGCTGATCCGTCCGGGTATCCAGGCTCTGATGACCGACGCCATGGCCGGTCGTTTCGACATGATCCTCTCAGAGGCAATGGATCGCCTCTCGCGTGATCAGGAAGACATCGCCGGAATCTTCAAACGCATGTCCTATGCGGATGTGAAGATGTTCACCCTGTCGGAGGGCGAGGTCAGCCATCTGCATGTCGGCCTCAAGGGCACAATGAATGCCCTCTTTCTCAAGGATCTTGCCGACAAGACCCGCCGCGGCCAGCGCGGCCGTGTCGAGGCTGGCAAATCGGGTGGCGGCAATTCCTATGGTTACGATGTGGTCAAGAAGCTGGACGCCAATGGCGAACCCATTCGCGGCGACCGCACCATCAATGAAAACCAGGCCGCCGTCGTTCGCCGCATCTTCCACGACTACGCCGCCGGCAAGTCGGCCAAGACCATCGCCTTTGCACTGAACAAGGACGGCATTCCGTCCCCTTCGGGCGGCGACTGGGGTTTCAGCACGATCAACGGTAACCCGAAGCGTGGCAACGGCATCCTCAATAATGAGATGTATGTCGGCAAGATCGTCTGGAACCGGCAGCGCTTCGTAAAGGACCCGAACACCGGAAAGCGGCAGGCGCGCCCCAACCCGGAATCGGAATGGGTCATCCAGGAGACGCCAGAGCTCCGGATACTCGACGACGATCTCTGGAATGCCGTGAAGGCACGGCAGGAGAAGAACAAGCTCACCCGCGACGACAACGGAAGCACGGATGTCCGCACCGTCAATCATCGGCGGCGCCCCAAATACCTCTTCTCGGGCCTCACCAAATGTTCATGCTGTGGTGGCGGGTACTCCGCGATCTCGGCAACGCTGATCGGATGCTCTACAGCTCGAAACAAGGGCACCTGCGACAACCGCGTCAATATCCGCCGCGACGAGTTGGAATCGCGCGTGCTGAATGCGCTGCGCACCAGACTCGTGGACCCTGAGCTGTTTGCCCATTTCTGCGAGGTGTTCACGCAAGAGATGAACCGCCTACGACTGGAAGGCCGCGTCGGTATTGCCTCAGCGGAAGCCGAGATCGCGAAGATTGATCGGGAACTCGAAACCCTTCTCAACCTGATCCTTAAAGGCGGCGCTGCCGACGCTCTCAATGCGAAGATGGTGAGCTTGGAAAAGCGGAAGAAGGAACTGGGACTGTTCCTGGCCGAAGCTGACGAGCCGCCGCCCCTGCTGCACCCGAGCATGGCGCTGCAATACCGCAAGCGCATCCAGCAGCTCTACGAGTCGCTTCAGGATGAAGAAGAGGGCAAGCGGGTAGAGGCAGCGGACACCATTCGCTCGTTGGTAGATCAGATCGTGCTGACACCTGTTGAGGGCAAGGTGGAGATCGACGTTCAAGGCGATCTTGCTGGAATCCTTACGATTTCCACGCAAACAAAAAACCCCGCCGGAGAGCGGGGTGGATCGCAAGTAAAGATGGTTGCGGGGGTAGGATTTGAACCTACGACCTTCAGGTTATGAGCCTGACGAGCTACCGGGCTGCTCCACCCCGCGTTGGTATTGTTTGTTGTTTTTTTTGTGAGAGAGATGTTCTGTTTCTTTCT
>NZ_JBHUGH010000030.1:0-16945 GCF_042681825.1 Halodurantibacterium flavum | reverse complement strand
GCTTCAGCCGCTCCATCTGCTCGTCCGTCAGCCAGAAAAGATTGCTCATCATGCCCCCCGTCAGCGCGGAGCGCTTGAATCACGCAGGGGCGGCGACATCAAGCCAATCAATGGGTCCTGACCCTAGCAGCCGATTGTCAAACCATTTGCGGGCCCGGAAAGGGGCTTTTGGCGGATGGTGCGGCGACGTTTTCCGATCTGTCAAGCAATATGATCCGCCTTTGATGTGTCGCCACGCCCCCTTTCCGGGGGCCTGCGCATGAGCTGGAAGGTCGCCAATCTCTGCGCCGACCGCATCTTCGGCAGCGCCGCGCGCAAGCAGATCATCATGTTCCTGGCCGACAAGGCGAGCGATGACGGCTCGGGCATCTGGTGTTCCAAGGGTACGATCCAACGCCACACCGAGCTGGGCGAAAGCACGGTCAAGCGGACCATCACCGACTTCCTGCGCGAGGGCATCCTGGTCGAGACCGGGCGGCGGCCCTGCAAGAACGGGTTCACGGTGATCTACCGGATCGTGCTGGACCGCGTGATGGCCTTGGAAAGCTCCGCCGAACCTGACGAAGGAACGGGGTCCACAGTGGACCCCGTCCAGCGTGACCCCGGTAGGGGGTCCAGGGCGGACGGGGTACCGGGTCCACGGTGGACCCCAAACCACCCTGAAACCATCCATAAACCACCTACGCGCAAGCGCGCGGTGGCGGCGGTGGATGAAAGGGTTGAAAAGATCTGCGCCGCCTACCCCAAGGACCGGCAGCGCGGTAAGGCGGCGAGTGTGAGCGCGATTGCCGAGGCGCTGGCCGAGGGGATCGACCCCGACGACCTGCTGCGCGCCGTTCAGGCCTATGCGACCGAAAGCGCGGGTTTCACCCGGTCGAAGGTCTGTTTTTCCGACAACTGGTTCGCCGCCCGCCGCTGGCAGCGCTTCCTTGAGGCGATGGCCGAGGAACGGCAGGCACGGACGGCGCTGACCGCCGACCATCACACCCGGCTGGCGGCATGGGTCCGCGACCGCAGCCCGATGTGCAAACACATCACCGGCCCGCAGGTGACGGCGCTGGTGGCGGCGGGGCTGGTGACAGATGGCCAGCTGCGCGCGGCGGGTTTGGCGGGATGAGCGGCGCGTCCTCTGCAAAATGCACCGCGCATCGCGTCCCATGCATCGCGCTTTCTGGAGCGTGTCGCCTGTCCCGCGGCCCCTGCGCCGCGCCTTCCGCATCGCGCATCGCGTCCTGTGCGCCGCGTTCGGTGCCCCATGCTGTGCGCATCGCGTTTCCCGCCTCGCGTCCCCTACACCCCGTCCTGCCCTGCAAACCCACCGAAACGGACTCCAATCCCCTGACCCGCCTCCGCTGTCGCTGGGAGGCGGGGGGCTTGGAGGAAGTTGGCAAGAAATAGGAACGTAAACTTCACATGCGCCACCACCGCAAACTGACCGACGACGAACGCCGCCAGATCATCGAGGCACGCACCGGGGGCACCCCTGCTGCCGATCTGGCCCCCCGCTTCGGCGTCTCGACTCGGACGATCTACAGCACGCTGAGCCGGGCCAAAGGCACGCGCCCTGGCCCCACCAAGACGATCAGCATGCGCCTGAGCGCGCGCCAACTTGCAGGGTTTCAGGCCGCGCTTGAGCGCCGTGGCATTACCGACCAACCTGCCGCGCTGCGCTGCCTGATGGGGGCCGCCGACATCCTGCTGTGCCCGGTGGATCAGGTTGTGCTCGACCACCTGCAAGCTTGGGGCGCGCAGGTCGCCACCGAAGGCGCCGCGGTCAACCACATCGCCCGCAAGCTGAACGAGGCCAAGCTGCGCGGACGCCCGATACCCTTCACCGATGACGACATGACCACGATCCGCACCTTCGCCGGAGGCCTCACCGAATTCGCCGAGGCGTTTCGCAGTCTGTGGGAGGCACAGCTGGCCAAGAAGGCGCGCGAGGTCGACAAGGCGCTGGAGGGGTTGGGGGCGCAGTCAGAAGCATTCGCCGACGCCAGCCAACCAGATTAGTCTCGCAAATAAAACAGAAAATTGACTTTTGTGTCACTTACAAAACAAAAAACGACTGAAGACATAGGGTCGGGGTTGCAACGGCGGGATGGCTCATCATATCTTTCGTATCATAGGTGAGACAAAAATAACCCTTCTGACCGAGATGCAGGACAATGACTGCCAGCACCGACAAAGCAGCACGCACCAAGGGGAGCGTGGTTCACCCCTCGATCGCCCGCGGTATCGCGCGGCTTGGGCAGGACATCTCCCGCGCACGCCGGGCACGCCGGATCTCCACAACCGACATGGCGGCGCGCATGGGCGTTGGACGCAGCACGCTGCACCGCCTGGAACAGGGCGATCCGGGCGTCTCGCTGAACACTCTGGCGATGGCCCTGTCGGTTCTGGGGCTTTTCGACCGTCTGGCCGACCTCGTCGATCCGGCATCAGATGAACTCGGATTGATGCTGGCTGAGAAGACGCTGCCCAGGAACATCTCCCGTCGACGGAGGTCACCGTCGGAGAAGAGCCAAGGTCCGCCTGCGCAATCCGCTGACGATGCTCCGGAGGGGTGGTGATGCCGACACGACGCATCGATGTTCGGATCGGTGCCCGGGCGGTTCCGGTGGGCGAATTGATCTTCGAGGCGGACGGCACCCGCGAAACCGCAGCCTTCACCTACCATGAAAGCTGGCTCGCGCTTGAACGGGCCTTTCCGCTTTCGCCGGACATGCCGCTCGGGGCCGCACCCTTCTACGGCCGCCGGGAAGGTGAACGCTCTGCCCTTCCATTGCCGATGACGGACACCGCGCCCGACAGCTGGGGGCGCAAGATCATCGAATTGCTGCGCGGCACGCAGTATCTGACCGAGCTCGACTACCTGCTCGAGTCCGACGATCGTCTGAGGATCGGGGCCTTGCGCTATTTCGACGGTCCCGGGGCGGAGGCCACTGCGCTTGCCCCACCGCGCGCTGACGGCGTGAACGTGCCACGCCTGCACGATCTCGACGAGGTCATCCGCCAGGCGCGAGCCTTCGAGGAAGATCCCGCCGGCTATGCCCGACGTCGCGCCGAGCTTGTTGGTGGCGATCTTCTGGCCGAAGCGGTCGGTTCTCTGGGCGGTGCCCGGCCCAAGGTGAATGCGCGCGACCGCGACGGCGCTCTCTGGATCGTCAAGCTGCCCAAGATCGACGACGACTATGCAGTCGCCCGCGCCGAGGTCATGACGCTTAGACTGGCGCGCGACGTGGGTATAGACGCCTGCGTCGCGGATATCCTGAACACCTCGCAACGGTTCCCGGCCGCCCTCATCCGCCGCTTCGACAGGGTCGGGGCCGATCACTTGGACCGGGTCCCGTTCATCTCGGCCCAGACCTTTCTGGGATTGGGCGGAACGGCCGCAAGCAGCTACGAGGACCTTGCGATGGCGATGCGCCGCCATTGCGTGGACCCTGCCGGGCAGATCGCTGAACTGTATCGCCGGATGGTCTTCGGCATCCTGATCCGCAACACCGACGATCATCTGCGCAATCATGGCTTCTTGCGCGCGCCCGGCGGCTGGCGGCTGTCACCGGCATTCGATATCAATCCCGAACACCGCCCGGGCGGCCGGATGCAGACCGCGATCTCCGAAATCCATGGCAACCTGCCCTCGATGGACGCGGCGCTCGATGCCTCCGCCTTCTTCGACATCGACAGGCGGACTGCGGAGCAGATGACCGGTGACATGGCGCGCCACATCGCAGGGGCCTGGCGCCGCATCGGTGGCCAACTTGGCATGGATGCCCGCGATTTCAGCGCTGTCGGCGCGGCTATCGAGACCGAGGATCTGGCGAAGGCCTGCCGCCTCTAGATCGGACTTAGCAGGTCCCGCATCTGCGCCGCCCGCTGTGTCGCATCGCTTGCGATCGGCTCGCTGACCGCCGCCGGGACCTGATCGCCCACCGCCAGAAGCGTCCGTTCCAGCGCAGGGCCCAGCCGATCGGTCATGTCCCGCAACAGCTCCAAGGCGCGGCCCTTGGGCAGACCCGCCGCGCGGCCCTCGGCCTCGAAGTGGCGGGGCACGATCTCGTCGATGCCGTAGTGGCCGTCGATCGACATGGCGAGGCGGTAGCGCTTGCGCTGCAAGCGTCCTGCGCGGACGACCGGCGCGACGCTCAGGATGTCATAGAGGGGGGCAAGCGTGAACCGCGCCCGACGCCCCAGACGCAGGCTGAAGTTCTTGGCGTGCCCGTCCGAAGCCCCGATCAGGAAGAAGAAGATCTGCGCCCGGAAGAACGTCTCCCGGTCCTCGATGGGCGTGTCGGATTCCCGCAAAAGCTCCATGATCTGCGCGACGCCGGGGCCGCCGAGCCTCTGGTACTTCATGGCAGAGGGGTAGCCCAACGACTGGCAGATATCCTCTTGCGGCAGGCGTTTCAGGGTGTTGCCCTGCCAGACGCGGTCGAATCGCTCGACCGACAGAACGACCTGCCCGCGAAGGGTGAGCTTTTCGACATGCGCGGCGGGCAAGCCGATTTCGCGCGCCAAGGTCATGCAGAACAACTCGTTCTCGACGCTGTCGCTCAGGTCGATCTGCTCGGGGCCGGGAATGAGGCCCATGGGCGTCTTGAAGATATGGCTGGTCGGCGTGATGCCGCGCGGCTTAGCCCATTGGCCATTGATCCGCAGATAGGCCGTCTTTTCCTGTGCACCGGCGATGGAAATCCGGAAATCTTCGTCTTCACCCAGGGCGAGCGGCGCGGCGGCGAGGTTCTTCAGGTCGGCGACCATCTCCTCTTCGGAAATTATCCGATACTGCATGTCCTGCTCGGACGGTGCCTCGTCCATCGGCAGGAATTGCAAAGCACCGACACAGTCGCGCCCCAGCACGGACAACAGGGAGAACACATCCTTGCCCTGTGCGCCTACGCGCGCGGCGATCTTCTCGCGCAGCTCGCCTTCGGCATCGGGCAAGAGGTTGTCGAAGGCGGCGACAACGGGATCGCCCTGCCATTTGAGCTTGGTCAGCGGAAGGGCACTGGCAACCGGAAAAGCGGCTTCGGACGCGAGCCAGTTGGGATCATAGGTGAAGGCGATGGCACCATCCGTCGCGCGGGTCAGCGTGCCCACCCGCGCCCTTTCGTACCAGACGGCTGTCTTGCTTTGGCGTGTGCGTCGGCCCGCGCGGGCGATGCGTGCCATCCTAGCGCTGCCCTGGGTCCGCTATACGGTCCGTCGCGGACAGTTCGGCACCGAGGGCCTCGAGAAGACGCAGGTAGACATCGAGGCTGACGGAAACGACACCGTTCTCGATATCTGAAATGGTGGATTGTGCCGTTCCCGTCATCTCGCCAAGCTGCTTCTGGCTGATCTTCCGCGCCGCTCGCCGCGCCTTAAGCACGGCCCCGGCTTGGCGGAGGCTTCGGATGGGGTATGCGGGCAGGGTATCCATGGCGTTTTGATAGCTCAAGGACGATATTTTGTCAATATAGCCCTAGAGATATAAGATTCGGATACAGCCCATGGGCTAATTCTCAGTCTCTGTGCGTAGGGGAAATTCATGCCGACCGGCATCAAGCAGTCGTGCCATACACGGTCGACGATCCACCACCACTTGCCCGGTAGAAGGCAAAGACCAACGCAGATGGAAAATGTCTTGGGGCCATAAATCGCAATTATCACCCACAGAACATATTGGCTCCATATGATCTCCCGATCATCTTCATCGGGAAAGGATCACCCGGATGGATCAGATCGCCCGCACCACCAAGGATCTCAGCCAAGCACTGCGCGCCGCCTGCAAGGCCAAGGGCCTGACGCAGGCCGAGCTTGCCGCCCGCGCGGGCGTCTGGCAGCGCACGGTGTCCAACATCGAGACCGGTACCAGCGGCGCCTAGGTCGATAGGCGATCGACAAATGCACCTTGATGGTCGCACACCAACAGTCACGGCACGGAAGTAGCCGTACCCACAGCGGTCGCCGCCCTGACTACGATCCGCATGAAACGAAGTTCAGTCTTCAACGAGAGTGATGTCGTCGCCCCCCCGCCCGGTTCTACGATTTGTTCGGCCCTTTCTGGGTTTGGATTGTGCCTTGGCGGTGTAGCCATCTGACAGCGCACGCTCCACCAACCAAGTCGCGGGATGGCCCGGAAACCCCTCGCCGAACCTCTTGATCAGGTCGAGATATCGAAGGCCGATCGCGGAAAGCTTGCAGATATCCGCCCCGCTTTTCGCGTCTACAACGACCAGCCCACCGCTCTTAGGGATAAGCGTGATGTCCTTGCGCTCTAGGTTTGCGACAAGCGCTTTCCAGCTACTTGTAGCAGAGAGGGCGTCCCGGATAATCGTTGCGACAATGGCGAGGTCGTCCTGGAGCGCGTCGGAAACCGCACCTTCCGTGCTTGTCGCCACTGCAGCGTTACTAACGACGGGCTGGGTCTTGGGTTCCCGCGCTTTAAGCTCACCGACAGGTAGCCGGTTGCGAGTTTCTTCGCGCAGCGGCCTAAAGATCAACTCGGGCAGAACGGTTTCCCAGCTATCGCGGCTCAGAGTACCGTGAAACTCTTCCTTGTTGTCGACTTTACGCCAATTGACGATAGCACCCACTTGGCCCTTGTCGAAGGCATGGCCCGGTGGAGGTTGCCAGGCATTGACCATCCGACCAAGCAATCGTCCGCCGGCATCGATCAGCACCCATTTCCCGTCCCGCAGTTCAAGCGTCAGCGGATCACCCGCCTTTGCGTCGCGGATGGCTGCTAAACTATGTTGGCTGACGTGCTTCCGCCCGGCAAACGAGAGATCGACCAATCTCAGGCTTGGCAAGACATAGATGTCGGCAGCGGGAAGGTCATGCGTCGCCTCGACGGCAACTTTGCGACGCAGAACCGAAGGCGCTTCTACGTCCAGCAGATGATGCATCCCTTGGGTCAGCACGGTCAGGCTTTGACGGGCGCGGGTCATGGCCACATAGAACAGGCGCCGCGGCGCATCCGGGTCTTCGTTCCGCGACGGATTGCGCCAATCGCCGTTCAGGATGACCACGTGGTCAAACTCGAGGCCCTTGGCGCGGTGCGCCGTCAGCAAGAGCAGACCCCGTTGCTGGCCCCGCGTATCGCGCGCCCATTCGGCGATCCACTCGATGATGTCTGGAACGGGCATGGTGCCGGTGTTCAATTCCCGCGCCAGATCGGCGATCCCTTCGGCCAACAGGCTGATCCATCTGTTCAGGGGCTGTTCGTTGAGGATGTCGAGAATATCCTGGATGCCCAGCAACGCCGCCTTGCGTTGACGCAGCCCTGCAACAAGGCGCTGCGTTTCGCGCAGGCGCCATATGTTAGGCATGTCCTCGTTCGCCATCTCGACCTTGATCCCCTGCGCCTCGGCATAGGCGCGCACGGCATTCAGGGCATGCCATGTCCGCGAAATCACCGCAGCGCGGTTCCAGTTCCAGTCCGGATCGAGGCGCGACAGCCGGATGAGTTCGTCAATCGCGGCAGCGGCCTGCGCCATGTCGCCCGGCGGCACGTCGAGAAGCTGAACCCGACCTTTGGCGACCGTATCGGCCTGTCCCAGAGTCCCGCCTGCGGGGCGCTTCAGCCGCGCCGCATCGATCCGGATCGGGTGATCACGCTTCATCCGGGCCGAGGCTTTCGAAATCACGTGGTTGGAGGCATCGATGATGTGGGCTGTCGATCGGTAGTTTTCCACGAGGAACGACGGCCTTGCCTTATAGTCCTCCTCGAACCTGCGGATGTATTCGACCGATGCACCGCTAAAGGCGTAGATGTTCTGATCGTCATCCCCGACCGCAAAGAGGCTGAGCTTGAGGTCGGCGTCTTCCAGCGTGCGCCCGGCCACGGCGGCGATAAGCGCATATTCCTGCGGGCCGATGTCCTGGTATTCATCGACCAGGATCCAGCGATAGCCCTGGATCAGGGCTTCCCGCTGGGCCTCGGCCTCGGATTTTGTGAGGCCTTCGGGGTTGAGCTGGCGCACCGCTTCCATCACGACCGTATCGAAATCCTCGGACGCGGCCTGCACCCCTGCGAAACTCGCGCCGACCAGTTTCATGGCCAGCGCGTGACAGGTGGAAATGGTTACGCCCACGGCATCATCGCCCACCAGCGCGCGCAGCCGGGCGCGGATTTCGGCGGCGGCATGGCGGTTGTAGGCCAGCACGAGAATACCGCGCGGATCCTCGCGCTTGATCCGCAAGAGGTATGCGATCCGGTGGACCAGAACCCGTGTCTTGCCCGACCCCGGACCGGCCAGGATCAGGACATTGGTGCGGTCCCGATCATCGGTCACGATCTCCTGTTGCGTCTTATTGCCCAGATCCTCGACGATGGATTTCCAGGATTTGCCGGTGGTCTGGCGGCGGATCTGGCTCGCCTTGCCGGGCATCCATCGCTTGAGAAACTGGTCCTTGTTCAGAAGGAAGTAATCCTCGGACAGGCGCATCGCGTCGGGCATGGAAGACAGGCCCGTTTCGGCATAGGCCGCCATCACATGGGTCTGCAGCGTCTGCTCGGCGTAATGATCCTCGAGCGGCGAAAAATCGGTCTGCGTGAAAGTCCCGCCTTTCGGATTCAGGCAGATCGTCATCGCCGGACGGAACACGGTCAGGCCCTTGCCCAGTGTCACCACGTCTTGCTCGTGCAGCCACAGGAGCGACCGCTCCAGCAGCTTGGTCATGTCGCGGATGCCGCTGCTTTGCAAAAAGGCATCTTGCAGGATCTGAGCGAGCAGATCGCCCACGGTGGTGTCGACTTGCAGATCCTTGCCGCGCGCCCCCTTGTCGAGGCGACCGATCAGGTGTTCTAGCAACAGACCAGCGGCCGCGCGGCGCAGTTCTGCAGTCTGCGCAACCGTTTTCCACGGGCGCTCAAGAGTGACCAGCAGAGTGTTGCGGCTGGCCGTCCTGAGGCTGATGTTGCCCTTGCCGCCATCCTGCCCTCGTCCATCTCGCGCGATGCCCCGCAGGAGCTTGTCCACGATGTCGGGCCTTGCACTCGCATGACCCCGGTCGCGCAGGCGCTGGCATGTCTCGGCAAGATGCAGGGGGTTGGGCACCCTGTCATCGGCATCGGGTGCCAGTTCTTGCATGAGCTCGATCAGATCGACCTCAAGCCGAGCCGCATCGGCAAGACGAGCCGCTGAGGCCTGGGCCACGCCGACATGGACGAAGACCGTCATGGCCACGTCGTTTCGCGCAAGGCCCAGGCTCTCAAGGTCAGCCATGGCCTTGGACAGGGCACCGGGAGCCAGACCACAGGCTGCGGACAGATCGTCGGTCGAGACGCCTTCGTCAGCGGGCGTCGACATTAGATGCGCTATGATGTCGATCAGTTGCTTGCGATAGGTCTCGGTGATCTCGGCGGTGGCCAGGCGCGCGCGCGCCTCGTCCAGCGTCCGGGTGCGGAGCGAGGACGGGAAAACCTGCACCCGGTTTTCCTCGCGCGAGACGAGCGTCGCTTCCTCAAGCCAGGAGACCGCCGTCTTGACGCGCGTGTCGTCGGTCGCGCTGTCCCGGTCGAATTCGCGGTCTTTTTCGGAGCGGATGATTTCGCCCGAGGTGGCGACTATAGTGCCCGTCTTCTTGGTTCTCTCATCGATCCGTCGCAGCGCCTTGAGGATCGCGCCGATCTCGTGGCGTTGCAGGCGGGAACTGGCGGACAGGCGGAACTGGTTCTCGATGTCATCGGCGGCGAAAAGCAGGACACAATGGGCATCCTTCCGATCCCGCCCGGCCCGCCCGGCTTCCTGCAGGTAATTTTCCAGCGAACCGGGAATGTCGGCATGCACGACAAGGCGGATATCGGGCTTGTCTATCCCCATGCCAAACGCATTGGTCGCCGCGATCACGCGCAAATCGCCCACCCGGAACCTTTCCTGCACCTCTTTCTTCTCGTCCGCCCCGAGCCCCGCATGAAAGGCGGCGGCATCCAGGCCCTGAGCCTCTAGGAACTCGGCCACGCGGTGTGTTTCCTTGCGCGAGGCGCAATAGACGACCGCCCCGGACCGCCCGTCGGGCGGCAGGAATTCCTCGATCGTGGCCAGGACATGGACCAGCTTCTCGGCCTTGGTCGTGGGACGGACCGCAAAAGCCAGGTTCGGCCGCGATGCCCCGCCATCCAACGTCAGCAGATCGCCGCCAAGGCGCGTTCGGAAATGTTCGACGATATCGGCCACCACCTCGGGCTTGGCGGTGGCTGTCAGGCAGGTGATGGGCGCGGGCGTCTGATCGCCGGAAAACTCGCGGATAAAGCGCCCGAGATAGCGATAATCGGGCCGGAAATCATGGCCCCATTTCGAGACGCAATGCGCCTCGTCAACGACCCAGAACCCGACCTCCCTCTGGGCCAGAACTGAACGGATCGACGTGCTGCGCAGCTGCTCGGGCGAGATGATGAGAATGGCCGCATCGCCCATGCGCACCTTGTCGAGCGCATCCTGCCGTTCCGGCATCGACATCATGCCGTTGATCGTCACGGCACAGGAAATCCCTGCCCGCTCCATCCCCTGCACCTGGTCAGCCATCAGCGCGACAAGGGGCGAGATCACGACCGTCAGGGCACCCGTCTTGTCGTAGCGCGACAGGGCAGGCACCTGATAACACAGTGATTTTCCTGTGCCGGTCGGCAAGATGCCCAGAAGACTTCTGCCGGACATGCCTTCGTCGACGATACGCTCCTGCAAGGGGCGGCCTTCGGGGTCCACGGGTTCCGGGCGGAAGGCATCGAAGCCGAACCATCGCTGCAGCGCGCGCACAGGATCATTCTGTTCGGCACACCAGCTGCAGCCGGGGTCGCGGCACGAGGTGTCGCGCAGATGGCGCACGATCAGGGAAGCCTCCCGGAACTGCGCACGAACCCAGGGCGGCATGACCGAGTCCCCGCCCGCCACCGTGATCCAGGACAGCGCATAGGCCATCGCCCAGCCATTGCGCGGGTTGGACAGGCGGCCCAGCGTCTGGTCGATCCGCTTTTGGCAAGCTTTGCCACATAGCATTCGATGCAGGGCCGCATGTACCTCGTTTTCGTTTGGACAAGGCGCTGCGCGAACATAGGCAAAGACAGCATCAAAGCCCGCTGCCCGCTCCATCCGCGTCGTGAGATAGTGATAGGCGGCCAAGGCATCAGGCTGGGTTTTTTTCAGGTTGGCAAAGGCATCGAGCTGGTTGGCCAAAACCTCGAACACCAGCCTTGCGTCCAGTTCGGGGTCGTTGACATGCCCCTTGGCGAGGCGACCATCCTGATAATGCTTGACCAGATGGTGATACGGGTTGCGCGGAAAGGCGAGCGGGTTGAGCCAGAGCGTGTCGATCGGCGCGTCCATCATCCGCGCAAGGCGTGGCCTCGCAGCGATCAGGTGCTGCATGTCATGGCTGAGAAAGTTGTGGCCGATCGGGTAATCAACGTCGCTTATGGCGGCTTCGAGATCGTCAAGCTGGCGGACGCTCGGCTCGCCGCGCGTGATCAGGACACGGCAGTCATCGTGACGAACCGCGGCCATGGCAAAGACGCGGGCAGTGCTTGGGTCGACCTCCAGATCGACAGCCAAGCATCGCGACAACAACGCGCCATGCCTTTCTTCCATGGTTTAACCAAGCTCCGGAACCAATTAGAAACAAAGGATACGTTTCCATGACCAAACACAAGCAAGTCAGCAAAAATGATCGTCAAACGGGACATTTGTGTCAAACCTAGCCCTCCAAGCGCATTGCGGACGAGAGCTGGGTGTTGGTCAGGCCGCCATCCCGAAGAAATTGGTGCTCACGACCCCTTTTCATCACCTGGTCCAACCCATGATTTATTGAGAAGATACGGCTGAAAGAGCCAGATCGGACCCCACGTTGACCAATTACTACGACAGCAACGCGAATGCATTCGTCGCCACCACGCGCTACGTCGATATGTCGGATGCGCGAGAGCGGTTTCTGGCGGCTGTGCCTGCGCGGGCGGATGGTCCAGCACGTATTCTCGATGCCGGATCAGGGTCAGGGCGCGATGCGCTGGCTTTCCGCGTTTTGGGCTACGATGTGAAGGCCTTCGATGCTTCGCCCGCCATGGTTGCTGCCACGCAAGCGCATGCGGCAGTCGAGACCCGACGGATGCGTTTCGAGGACTTCACCTGGGAGCATTCGTTCGAAGGCATCTGGGCCTGCGCGTCCCTGCTGCATGTGGCCTATGCGGACCTGCCCGGAGTCGTCGACCGCCTTGCCGCGCATCTGGTTCCCGACGGCGCGCTCTACTTGTCATTCAAGCGCGGCACCGGCGAGCGGGTGAAGGACGGCCGCCGCTTCACCGACAGGACTGTGGAAAATCTGGCAGCACTCCTGGACGGATGCGGCGCGTTCATCGAACCTGACATCTGGGAGAGCCGCGATTGCCGCCCGGATCGGGCGTCAGAAGTGTGGGTGAATGCTGTGGTGGTCAAGCGATGAGTTGCAGGGCAGATGACCTGCCCTGTCCTCTCTGCGATGCCGCCGCCAGCGCCATCGTGGAATGCGACGCCCAGGTCATCCTGATCCGCCACGGCGCGGGTCTTGCCCTTGCGCCCCGTCGTCATGTCGCCCGCTGGCGGGATCTTTCCGCCGCAGATCAAGCGGCCCTTGCTGCCAAGATCGGGGCGGCGCAGGCCCTCCTCGAGACCGAGGGCACAACCGCGCGGGTGACGCTTGTCGAGACTGGCGGCCATGTCCACCTGCGCCTTGATCCGCCAGTGGCGGCACCCGGTCCCTTGCCGGGCATGCCCCATGATCGCCCGTTGATCTCGGGCGGTGAAGATGCGCTGCACGCCCATCTGCGCCCCCTCATTGATCGCGCGCGCGCCGTCGATCTGTCGGTGTCCTTCCTGATGACCTCCGGCGTCAGGCTGGTGCTGCCGCATCTGCGCGATCTGCTGGACCGTGGCGGCGAGCTGCGGCTCTTGACCGGCGATTATCTGGGCGTGACGGAACCGGCGGCGCTACGACTGATTGCCGACCTTGAGGGCGCACGCAGGCTGCATGTGTTTCAGGCTGCGCAGATCCCGTTTCACCCCAAGGCCTGGATGTTCACATTTGCGGGCGACGGCGGGGCGCTGATCGTCGGATCGTCGAACCTATCCCGGTCGGCGCTGACAGACGGCGTCGAATGGAACCTGCGTCATGTAGATCCGGTCGATCCTGCCCCGCTTCTGGCCGCCCGCGAGGCCTTCGGGGCGCTGCTCGCCCGGCCCGAGGTCACAGAGCTGACGCCCGCCTGGATCGACGCTTACGAGGCGCGTCGCATCGCACCCCTGCCCACGGCCAGCGGCGCACCGATAGAAGCCCCGGAAACCGCCCCCACCCCGCACGAGATTCAGGCCGAAGCGCTGGCGGCCCTGCGGGCGACCCGGGCGAAGGGCTACGGCGCGGGGCTTGTTGTGCTGGCTACCGGGCTGGGCAAGACATTCCTCGCGGCTTTCGACAGCGCGGATGCGGCCCGCGTCCTGTTCGTCGCGCATCGCGAGGAAATCCTGACCCAAGCCATGGCCGCCTTCCGCGCTGTCCGGCCTCGCGCCCGGCTTGGGCGCTACTCAGGTGAGGAAAAGAACGCCGAGGCTGACATCGTCTTCGCCTCTGTACAGACTCTCGCGCGAAATGCGCATCTGACCCGGTTCAATCCGCGGGCGTTTGATTACATCGTCATCGACGAATTCCACCACGCGGCCGCCGCAACCTATCGGCGGATCATCGACCATTTCCAGCCCGGCTTCCTGCTGGGCCTGACCGCCACGCCCGACCGTAGCGATGGTGGCGACTTGTTGGGGCTGTGCGAGGAAAACCTTGTCTACGAATGCGATCTCTGGTCGGGTATCGACCGGGGGCTTCTGGCCCCATTCCACTATTTCGGCGTGCCTGACCCGGTCGAATACTCCCAGATCCCCTGGCGCAGCGGGCGGTTCGACGAGGCTGCGCTGACCGAAGCGGTCGCCACCCAGGCTCGCGCTGAAAACGCGCTTGAGCAGCTCGCGAAACGCGGCGGCACGAAGACCATCGGCTTCTGCGTGTCCCGCCGCCACGCCGATTTCATGGCCGATTTCGCGCAAGCGCGCGGTCTGCGGGCCGTGGCGGTCCATTCCGGGGACACCTCCGCCCCTCGGGCCAGCGCGCTGAAGGCGCTGGAGGATGGCGATCTCGACATCGTCTTCGCGGTCGACATGTTCAACGAAGGTGTCGATGTGCCCTCGATCGACACGGTGCTGATGCTGCGCCCGACCGAAAGCCCGGTAATCTGGCTGCAGCAACTGGGCCGTGGATTGCGCCGCTCGGCAGAAAAAACGCATCTGGCCGTCATCGACTATATCGGCAACCACCGGATTTTCCTGACCAAGTTCCGCACGCTTCTCAAGCTGGGCGCAGGTGACGGCGCGCTGCGGTTGGCGCTGGAGCAGCTGACCGACAAGCTGATCCAGTTCCCTGTGGGCTGCGAGGTGACCTATGACCTGCAGGCGCTCGACATACTGCGGTCCCTGATCCGCCAGCCGCGCGACGGCGAGGAACTGGCCGCCTTCTACCGCGATTTCCGCGAGCGCCACGGCACACGGCCCACAGCCTCCGAGGTGCAGCACGCCCTCTTCAACCCCGGTCGCACAGGGCATGCGGGCTGGCTGGGGTTCGTGGCCGACATGGGCGACCTGTCGGAGGCGCAGCGCAGCGCCTGGACTGCGCATCGCGCGCTTTTGGACGAAATCGAGACAACCCGCATGACCCGCAGCTACAAGATGCTGGTCTTGCGCGCGATGATCGAAGCGGGAGCCTTCCCAGGCCGGATCGCGCTGACCGATCTGGTGGAGCGCGTTGCTCGTCTGGCTCGTCGCAACCCGCAGATCAAGGCGGATCTGAGTGTCGATCCGGACGATGCGCCCCGGCTGCGCGCGGTCCTGATGCAGCAACCGCTGAAAATACTGGCCGAGACGGACTGGTTCCAGTTGGGCCCGGGCACGTTCGAGACCACGTTCGCCGAGGGCGAGGCCGCAGCCCTCGCTGCGCTCGCCTCAGAACTCGTGGACTGGCGGCTGCTGCGATATCTGCAAGCGCGGGATGTGACCTTTGACATGCCCGAGGGCGCCGGCTTGGCGGAAGCCGCCGAAGATGCTGCCCCCGCTCCGATAGCCCCAGCCAAGGGACTGACCCTCTGGCAGGAATACCAGCGCGACAAGATCGCGCCGCATTTCGGAGCGGTCTTCAACACGGGTTCGTGGAACGCTGGTATCGTGGTCCTGAAGGGCGTGCGGGCGATGATCCTTCTGGTAACGATGGACAAAGGTAGCATGTCCGTTGGCAGCCATTACGCCGACCAATTCGCGAGCCCCACGCGCTTTGTCTGGCAAACCCAGACCAGCACACGCCGCGACGACATGCGCGGTCGCATCATCTCGGGCGCAGAACCTGGCTGGACGGTTCACCTGTTCCTTCGAAAATCGAAACTGCGCGATGGGCGCGCAGCCCCGTTCCGCTACGCTGGACCGGTGCAATTCGCGAGCTGGGAGGGGGATGCGCCGATCACGGTGCAGTGGGATATTGCCGAGCCGGTACCGCAGCAGCTGCGGGAGTTGTATGGTGTCTAGGGTTGATGGGCGGCGATCGAAATGGGCGGAAAGCCGACTGACTGCGGTGCGGCGAGCCAAAGCTCTCAGGGTGCAAGAGCGGACATTCGTCGCCGGCCCAGAGCAGCTGAGGCCCAGACCGTGGCGAAGGGCGAAGAGCGGCCCGATCCCAACGCGGCATTGCGGACGCAGAAATTTGCAGTAGCCGACGTTCGCTTACCCTATGCGTAGCGAGGCGGAAGCCTACCACATCCGGTGGATGACGGTGTTGCGCGGCTTCGTCAGGCATCGCAGTGTCAGGTGTCCCACGGCGCTAGACCGCCCAGACAAAGCGATATACCACCCCCGTGCGTGTTTGCCGATCACATATTGCTCAGAGCGATATTCTACTTGACCCGCCCCGGCGCCTCGGCATACGATGACGTTGTGATGAACCTTGCATACACAGAACCCGACGCGAACTGGGGCCAGAGGCCCTGTGAAGGCTTAGTGCCTTCGATTCACACCTGCGTCTCGGGGTGGGGGCTGGCCGCGCGCCGCACCCATCCGGGGTTGGGTGCGGCATGTAAGGGGTCAAACGCCGCTGATCTCGAACCTCATTCCTACGGGGGCCAGCGCTCATGCTGGTCGGAACTGAGGACCTATCCCTATGTGCAAGAAAAAAGTTCAGCACCAGCGGCGGCATCGCAAGCAACCTTCGAGGTGGCGATACGTTTATATCGCAATCCTGATCGGGCTCCGCGTCTGGGACTTGATCAGGAGACACTGGGAGTGAATCTCAGTGCGATCAAGGCCAGCGGCGGTGACCCCTTCACAGCCCTTTGGTGCGGAAATGACTAATAAGAAGAAAGCGATGATCTGCGAGGCCCTTAAACTGGCTCGCCTGTACTGGGGCTATTCGCAGACTGAGATGTCTCAGGCAACTGGTATTTCGCAAGCGATGATTTCCGAGATCGAACGCGGCACTAAGGCGGTCACGCTCGAAACGCTGGATCGCTATAGCGAAGCGTTGGGCGTGAGGAAGTCAGACTTGATGTTTTTCGCCGAGGAGATCGAAGGGCAGGCGCCAGTTCGGAAGGGTCGCCTGATTATCGCTGAGAAAGCCCTGCGAATTCTCGACAGGTTGAAACCCGAGGAACCCCACAATGCCGAGGCTCCGTAAGGCCGGATCACGTGAGAGATATCCGCTAGATAGGTCGCCATTCGCGCAGCGGGGGAGCAACGTGACCTTGCCGAACTTCTGCGGGAAACCAAAGACAGCCTTCAGACCTTAGGGTCAGGACCCATTGATTGGCTTGATGTCGCCG
Source organism: Halodurantibacterium flavum (assembly GCF_042681825.1). Classification (NCBI taxonomy): domain Bacteria; kingdom Pseudomonadati; phylum Pseudomonadota; class Alphaproteobacteria; order Rhodobacterales; family Paracoccaceae; genus Halodurantibacterium; species Halodurantibacterium flavum. Next base: position 90 of record NZ_JBHUGH010000030.1, on the reverse strand, counting down.
CCCCTGCGTGATTCAAGCGCTCCGCGCTGACGGGGGGCATGATGAGCAATCTTTTCTGGCTGACGGACGAGCAGATGGAGCGGCTGAAGC